>NZ_JBXWLA010000003.1:0-281776 GCF_058191755.1 Serratia sp. CoH_122_TC_1 | reverse complement strand
TGGTGCGTCCGAGTGGACTCGAACCACCGACCCCCACCATGTCAAGGTGGTGCTCTAACCAACTGAGCTACGGACGCATCTTTTCCTGTCTGTCATGGCTGACAGCGGGGACGAATATTAACGAGCTACCCGCGTGCTGGCAAGGAGAAAAACGTAATTTTATCCGGTATTTCACGCGATTGCTGCGCTTATGTGCAGTGCGGTGGTTTTTTCCGCAAACTCTGGCGATGAAGCCGTCGGCCGGTTTAGCTACCGGCCGACGGTGGTGTTTAGCGGGTCGAGCGTTGCAAGATGAGTGTGGCGGGTTGTTTTTGCAGCCAACGCATACGCAAAGCCATCATGATGGCGGCAAAGGTTAGCCCGATGATAAATCCAATCCAGAACCCGCTTGGCCCCATTGCCGGTACGACGACATCCGTCAGCGCCAACAGATAACCGCTTGGCAAACCCAGTACCCAATAAGCGATAAAGGTGATGAAGAAGATCGAGCGGGTGTCTTTATAACCGCGCAGAACGCCGCTGCCAATAACCTGAATCGAATCGGATATCTGGTAAATCGCCGCCAGCAGCATCAGTTGCGACGCCATTGCCACAACCGCCGGGCTGTCGTTGTACAGCAGGGCAATGTGTTCGCGGAACGTGGCGGTAAACAGCGCGGTACAGCAGGCCATTAAGATGCCGACGCCGATGGCCGAATAAGCGGCAATCCTTGCGCCTTCGACCGAGCCTTCGCCCAACCGGTAGCCGACGCGAATCGTTGCGCTGACGCCCAGTGACAGAGGCAGGACGAACATCAATGCGCTGAAGTTCAGTGCAATCTGGTGCCCCGCGACGGAAACAATGCCGAGCGGCGACACTAACAGAGCAACAATCGCAAACAGCGTGACTTCAAAGAACAGGGCCAACGCAACCGGCAGGCCAATGCCGAACAAGCGTTTGATCGCTGGCCAGTCTGGCCGTTTGCTGCTGCCTTCGTGCGGGACAATATCGCGCTGCGACGGTGCACGTCGTACGTACCACCGCATCGCCAGGAACATAAACCAGTAGACGCTGCCGGTCGCCACGCCGCAGCCGACGCCGCCCAGTTCCGGCATACCGAACTTACCGTAAATGAAGATGTAGTTAATCGGGATATTGACCAACAAACCGAGAAAGCCAATAACCATACCGGGTTTGGTTTTTGACAGCCCTTCACATTGTCCACGTAACACCTGGAAGAACAGATAGCCTGGCGCCCCCCACATGATGGTATGCAGGTATCCCACGGCTTTATCGGCCAGCTGCGGGTCAATGTTGTGCATCATGTCGATAACAAATTTGCTGTTATACAGCACTACAATGACCAACACAGAGACGGTCCCAGCCAGCCAGAACCCCTGACGGACCTGATGAGCGATACGATCGCGCCGGCCTGCACCATTAAGCTGTGCAATGACCGGTGTCAGCGCGAGCAGCAAGCCGTGACCAAAGAGAATGGCCGGCAGCCAGATGGAGGTACCGACGGCGACGGCAGCCATATCCGTGGCGCTGTAAGCACCTGCCATGATGGTATCGACGACGCCCATTGCAGTCTGTGATATTTGCGCGATGATTACCGGGATTGCGAGGGCCAATAAGCTACGCGCTTCAATGAAGTACTTCTGCACGCATACACCTTTTCTAATTATTTATGATGAAGGGAAGGGTTGTCGCGAAAGGACAACAATTAAAAATAGCGGAATTTTGTACAAAAATATTGTACCCGCTCGGCGTCGTTAAGCAAATGCTGCGATGAAATAGTTATTAAATGCGCAGGTGCAGGTTTTTTGTCTCCTCGGGTTTGGTTTTCCTCGCTAACTGGGGCAAACTGCCCCAAGCGCTTTAAACATTGTAGAAAGAAGAGGCCCACATGTTCACCGGTATCGTACAAGGCACCGCGCCGCTGGTCGCCATTGATGAAAAATCCAACTTCCGCACTCACGTTATCGACATGCCGACTGAACTCTTGCCAGGGCTAGAGCTCGGTGCATCGGTGGCACATAACGGCTGCTGCTTGACCGTCACTGCGGTAGAGGGCAACCGCGTTAGCTTTGATCTGATCAAAGAAACGCTGCGTTTGACTAATCTCGGTGATCTGGTGTTGGGGGATGTTGTCAACATCGAACGTGCAGCCAAGTTTAATGATGAAATTGGCGGTCACCTGATGTCCGGCCATATTATCTGCACGGCGGAGGTAGCCAAGATTTATACCTCCGAAAATAATCGTCAGGTGTGGCTGCGCATGCCGAATGCAGAATTGATGAAATACGTTCTGCACAAAGGCTTCATTGGCATTGATGGTATTAGTCTGACTATCGGTGAAGTCGTGAATAATCGTTTTTGCGTGCATCTGATCCCGGAAACGCTGGAACGCACCACGCTGGGTAAAAAACGCCTGGGTGATAAGGTAAATATTGAGATAGACCCGCAAACGCAGGCGGTGGTGGACACCGTTGAGCGTGTTTTAGCGAGCCGTGAAGCGGCGATGGCGGCGGCGAGCTCGCTGTCGCAGAAAATCTGACGGACGACAAACCAGAGAGGAGCAAACGCGTGAAGTTTTATGGGAAAACGTTGATGTTAACGGCGCTGTTGGCGCTGAGTGCTTGTAGCAGTTCGCCTGAACAGGGCGCGGCCAACCCGGCAGTAGACGCAGAAAATGATACCTGCGGTGCGGCACAGTACCAGAGCTATGTCGGTAAACCGATGTCAGTGCTTGAAGGCGTGCAGATTGATGCTCAGGTGCGCGCTATTCCGTATAACTCAGCGGTCACGATGGACTTTAACCTGCGCCGTCTGAACTTCCTGGGTGACAGTGATGATAAAATCATCCGCGTTTATTGCGGCTGATTCCTATTAGGTCATCAATGTATAAAAAGAACCCCGGCTAACAGGCCGGGGTTCTTTTTATTGCAGAGTGTCAGCGCGGAACGCGGATGCCACCTTCAACGCCTTTCGGGCTGAATACTACCTGCCACAGTTGAATATCCCGCGCGCGGAATGCGCCGGCGCAGGCGTTCAGGTAATAACTGAACATGCGTTCGAAGCGATCCGAATAACGTTGGGAAAGTTCTGGCCAGGCCTGTTTGAATCGCTCGTACCATGCCATCAGCGTGCGATCATAATCAGCGCCAATATTGTGCCAGTCCTCCATCACAAAATGCCCCTCGCTGGCCTGAGCGATATGTGAAACGGAAGGCAAACAGCCATTCGGGAAGATATATTTGTTGATCCACGGATCAACATTCATATCTGTCCGATTCGAACCGATAGTGTGCAGCAGGAATAAGCCGCCCGGTTTTAAATTACGTTCAACAACATTGAAGTAGGTGCGGTAATTTTTAGGGCCGACGTGCTCAAACATGCCGACAGAAACGATCCGGTCAAACTGTAGGTGCAAATCGCGATAATCTTGCAGCAGGATTTCGACATCCAGCCCGGCACAGCGCGCTTGCGCCAACTTTTGCTGCTCGGCAGAAATGGTGACACCGACCACGGATACGCCAAAGTTTTTTGCTGCATAAGCGGAAAGGCCGCCCCAGCCGCAGCCAATATCCAGCAAACGCATACCCGGTTGTAGCTGCAGTTTTTCGCAAATCATCCGCAGCTTGGCCTCTTGCGCCTCTTCCAGCGTGGTTGCCTCTTTCCAGTAGGCGCAGGAATATTGCATATAAGGATCGAGCATCTGCGTAAACAGGTCGTTCCCCAGATCATAATGTTCTTTACCGACAATCCAGGCGCGTTTTTTCGATTGCAAATTGGTTAATCGCGCGGCGGCAATTCGGAGGGTATCTTTGAGATGGCGGGGGAGTTTCTTTTCCAGGCCAGCGCGGACCACATGGTGAAAGAATATATCCAGCCGTTCACACTCCCACCAACCGTCCATATAGCTTTCGCCAAGGCCAAGGGAGCCTTCCTGCAGAACGCGTTTAAAAAAACTGGGATTTTTAACCTGAATATCGAATGGGCGTGAGCCGTTTATTTCAATACCGGCCATGCTGAGCATTTCATGAGCGATACGATACCATTGGTTATCCTGAATGCTCACATCTTCTATACACGATGAACTCATAGCTTCTCCATCACCTTCTTCTGACTTATGACCCGTCAAAAAATAGCTTAGACAAATTCTGCGGGTGCATACGTTTACCTACGGTAAAAAGGTCCCGTGGCGTCTGATATCCGACTATGAACAGAGGAAAATTTTAAGAAGGTTCCTGCGCAAGAAACGCGGGAAAGGCAATCCTTAAAAAAGTGTGACGCCATACGCGTACACAACAGCAATTTGTGATAAAGAAATTATAAAAGTGTTATTTTAAAAGGTCGTTTTGAGTATAGGCTTGCCGAGGCGCTTACTCAACTGTAAATCGCACTCGGCAAAAATATTCTTTAAGTGATTATTAATAATGACAATTATGACGCAGGGTTAGCATGTTCCTGCTGTGTTACGCGTCTATCGTCCTCCACTGTTCCCCGTTGCCACATATAGCCCAATGCGGCCAAAAACACGGTTGAAACCATTACCGTCACCGTTGCCAATAACGGTTGGGCAATAAATGCCGAAACCAACATACTGGCGACAAAACACAAACCCAACTGCAAGGTGTTTTGCAAGGCTGCGGCTTTACCCGTGCCCTCAGGGAACGGCGTCAACGCATTCGCCACTACGATTGGATAGGTGGCGCCGTTAACGAGTGCCATCACGCAGAACGGAATCAACAAGGTGGTCAGCGTTGGCTCAGTCAGTGTGGCAACCAGGTATAGCGACACCATACTTATGCCATAAGCTACCAGCAGCCAGGGTAATAAGGTGTTGCCATTCATGCGGTTTAGCGCGGTGCGGCAACCATAACCCCCCAATAAGAACGCCAGCGTCTGTGGCACGTAGCTCAGACCAATATCGTTTGGGCTGTACCCCATATCACCAAGAATAAACGGCGAACCGGTCAGCCAGGCGAAGAAGCCGGCTGAGCAGGCGGCAAAGATCATGACGTTACCGCTGAAAGCACGTGATTTCAGGAGCTGGAAGAACGTTAGGCCGTTTTTCTTATTGGCGGAAGACACCGCTTTTGCGTTTTCTTTCAGCAGTAATGTCGGCAGTAATAAAACAACGGTGATGCCCAGCAGCACGGCGAAAATGGCGCGCCAACCCATGTGGTTTAACAGCCATGCCCCGACCAGCGGTGCCAATGCCGGGGAAAGTGCCACCAGTGGCATGATGGTGGCGAAAACGCGGTTTGCCTTACCTTCACGATAACGGTCAATGACGAGCGCTTGCCAGGTGACCGCGGCGGAACAGACCCCAATCGCTTGGATAAAACGCAGCGACCAGAGCTGAACGGCATTCTCTACCCACAACATCCCCAGGCAGCCCAAGGCAAACAGGGCCAGACCAATCAACAGCACGGGCTTACGGCCAAGGTGATCGGAAAGCGGACCCCAGAGCAATTGTGCAAAGGCAAAGCCCGCCAGGAAGATACTCAAACTGGCGCTGATCGCCCCGGCAGAGATTTGCAGGTCTTGTTGCATCACGCCAAAAGCGGGCAAGTACATGTCGGTAGCCAGGTAACCCAGCATACTCAGGCCGGCAAGATAGAACATAAAGCCAAAGGAATTTCGCATGGTATTTCTCGTTAATATTTTATTGTCGCAGGTTTTTAGCGCCGGCAAGTGTATCCGGCTGGATCTCTGCTTGTGAAACGGTAATATTTGCAAAGTGCTGTTAAAAAAATTGAAGGCAAAGCCATGTGGTCTGAATATTCTCTTGATGTAGTGGATGCGGTCGCCCGAACCGGCAGTTTCAGCGCAGCGGCGCAGGAGTTGCATCGGGTACCTTCGGCGGTCAGTTATACCGTGCGGCAACTTGAGCAATGGCTGGCGGTACCGCTGTTTGAGCGCCGTCATCGCGACGTGGAACTGACGCCTGCCGGCGTGCTATTTATTCAGGAGGCGCGCGGTGTCATCAAAAAAATGCTCGACACGCGTCGGCAGTGTCAGCAGGTGGCCAACGGCTGGCGTGGCCAGTTGAAAATTGCCGTAGATATTATCGTCAAGCCTCAACGTTGCCGTCAGTTGGTGTTGGACTTTTATCGGCATTTCCCTGACGTTGAATTATTGGTTCAGCCAGAAGTGTTCAATGGCGTCTGGGATGCGTTGGTGGATGGGCGTGCTGATATGGCGATAGGTGCGACACGGGCCGTGCCGGTTGGCGGTGGGTTTGCCTTTCGCGATATGGGCGATATGCGTTGGTTGTGTGTGGCCAGCCCGCAACATCCACTGGCGGCTCAGGATGGGTTGTTAAACGATGATCAGCTACGGCCTTTCCCATCGCTCTGCCTGGAGGATACCTCACGCAATCTCCCCAAGCGGGTCACCTGGACGTTGGATAACCAGCGGCGCTTGGTGGTGCCGGACTGGTCGTCGGCGGTGGATTGCCTGTGCGCCGGATTGTGTGTCGGGATGATGCCTGCGCATCAGGTCTTGCCGTTAGTACAACGTGGCGAGTTAGTGGCGTTACAGTTGCAGGAGCCGTTCCCAGCCAGCCCTTGTTGCCTGACGTGGCAGCAAAATACGCCTTCTCCGGCGATGGCCTGGCTGTTGGACTATTTAGGGGACAGTGAAACGTTGAATCAGGAATGGTTAAGCGAAGTGACGCCGGAAACCGCAGTGGCTTCCGGCGCGAATGACTAGCGGCGGTAATCGATGAACGGGCCGTCAGCAACCGAACGGCGCTCAACCAACTTGGGATGCACCTCAATCACCTGTGATTCTTCACGCTTGCTGATGATGCGATCCAACAACATGGTGAATGCCATCTCACCCAAACGCTCTTTGGGCTGATGAATAGTGGTCAGCGCCGGGGTGAAATAGCGCGCATTGCGCACGTTATCGTAGCCAATGACCGAGATGTCTTGAGGCACGCGTAGCCCAAGCTCATCGGCGGCGCAGATAGCCCCCATTGCCATGATATCGCCACCACAGAATACCGCTGTCGGACGCTGTTTCTGCGACAGTATCTGGTGCATGGCCTTGTAGCCGGATTCTGGCTCAAAGTCACCCTGCACGATCCACTCGTCGCGCACGTCGATATGGGCTTCCTCCATCGCTTTTAAGAAGCCCTGATGGCGCCCGCCCCCTGTATTACGTGACAGTTGGCCGGGAATGGCGCCGATATCGCGGTGTCCGCGTTCGATCAGATAGCGCCCAGCCAGATAGCCACCTTCGAACGCGTTATCAATGATGGTATCAGTAAAATCACCGCGTGCGGCGCCCCAGTCCATGACAACCATTGGGATGTTGCGGTAATCTTCCAACATGCCAAGCAATTGGTCCGGATATTCTGAACACATCACCAACAAGCCATCGACGCGCTTTTGCGCCAGCATTGCCAGATAGGCACGCTGTTTGTCCAAATTGTTGTGCGAGTTACACAGTATCAGCGTATAGCCTTTGCTGTAGCAGCTGTTTTCTACCGCTTCGATCACTTCAGCAAAGTAGGGCGCTTCACTGGAGGTTGCCAGCAGGCCAATCGATTTGGTGTGATTGACCTTCAGACTGCGCGCCACTGCGCTGGGTGAATAATGCAGCTCTTTAATTGCGGCACTCACGGCCGCTTTAGTCTCTTCGGCGACGAAACGAGTCTTATTGATGACGTGCGAAACGGTGGTGGTGGAAACGCCAGCGCGTTTGGCCACATCTTTAATCGTTGCCATGTAAAGAATGACTCCTGAACTCACATGTTGCAGTATGTAAGTGTGATGTTAATCGTTTGCCTGCGTAGATCCTTCTCCAAAGAAGCGAAAACTGAGTTTTTAGTGTGTTGAAGTCGTCAGCGCTTGGTCAGGAGGGGCATTTTTGCCGGTACACAGTTGTGAACTGCGAATTTTGTCCCATATTGAGCAAAAGGGGAAGAGGTAATCGGTATTATAAACCGGGAAATGATAACAAGATTTTATTGGCCAACTGTGTGAAAATGGTTTGACGCATTAATTGTGTGCCTTTTATCCTTGGGAAAACCAATCTGAAAAGGAGTTGTAATGGATACCGATCTGAAAATGTCACTGTTCACCACTGTCTGTGCGCTGGCCGTGATTATTGCTTTTAGCTTCACTGCAGCATTGAACTGATCCCCGAAGTAAAAACAGGCGCCGCTTCGTGCGCCTGTTTGCCTTATCCCACGCTATGCCAGGTTTTTCTCCACAAATGCCCAGTTAACCAGCGCCCAGAAGTTCTCCAGGTAAGTCGGGCGGGCGTTGCGGTAATCGATGTAGTAGGCGTGCTCCCACACGTCGACGGTCAGCAAAGGTTTATCTTCGCCGGTCAGCGGCGTGCCCGCGTTCGACGTGCTGACAATGGCCAGCGAGCCGTCAGTCCTCTTCACCAGCCAGGTCCACCCGGCGCCAAAGTTTTTGATTGCGGCATCGCTGAGTTGCTCTTTAAAGGCAGCGAAAGAACCAAATGCCTGATTGATAGCAGCAGCCAATGCGCCCTGAGGCTCACCGCCGCCCTGTGGCGATAAGCAGTGCCAATAGAAGGTGTGGTTCCATACCTGAGCGGCATTGTTGAAAATGCCGCCGCTGGACGCCTTGATAATCGCCTCCAGAGACAACCCGTCGAACTCGCTGCCTTTCAGCAAATTGTTCAGGTTGACCACATAGGCGTTGTGATGCTTACCATAGTGGTATTCGAGCGTTTCTGCGGAGATGTGGGGTTCGAGTGCGTTCTTCGCATAGGGTAATGCAGGTAGTTCAAACGACATTGCTTCCTCCTTATACAGGATCCATCCGACAACCCATAAAATGGATTACAGATTGACCTGTTTTTATTTTGGGTATTTAGCTTATCAATTTTCACGATAAAAATCAGGGATGAGTCGGAGAAAAGCACAGGTGGGGAACTAACAGTTAAAGAAGCAAACAGAGGAAAGCGGCTGGGAAGGCCAGCCGCTGAGCGCATTATCGAATGGTTTTCGGCGTCACCACACGGCGTGCGCCAATGTAGTGGTTTTGCCAGTAGTCGTTGTCGAGCTGGCTGATGCGAATTTCTTCACCCGTACGCGGGGACTGAATGAATTTGCCATTGCCCAGATAGACACCGACATGGTCAGCTACGCCGCGGTTATTAATGCGGAAGAACACCAGGTCACCACTTTCCAGTTCGTTTTTCTTGATCGGTGCAGCGTCGCGCAGGTGATACATTTCGTTAGCGGTACGCGGCATTTTGATTTTCACCACGTCTTTATAGGCGTAATAAATCAGACCGCTGCAGTCAAAACCGGTTCTTGGTGACGTGCCGCCCCAGCGATAAGGTTTGCCCATTTGATCCATCAGCTTGGCCATCGCGGTTTGCTTGGCGTGCTGATAGCGTTTCTTGTGGGCTGGGGTGAGCTTCAGCGGTTTTTCATCACGTGCCAACTTAGCGGTTGCCATACCGGCTTCACGATGACGACCATAACCTTTTTTGTAACCCTTTTTCGGTGGGGTCACTTTGATTTTGGCGGTTTGTTGAGTTTTGTGTTTCGATTTGGCGCTGACAACCTTTTTAGCGGCTTTTTCTGTCTTGGCTTTGGTAACCTTGGCTGTTTTTTGCGGGGTGGTGACTTTTACTTTTTTGCTGCTGGCCTTAACCGCTTTCTTTTTCTTACGGTCATCTGGCCGGGCTTCGTTTACGTGGCTCTTGCGCTGTTCAGCGGCAATACGCGCCTGTGGCGCTGCGTGCGCCAAATTGAAGAATAGCTGTGTAAACAACAGCACAAAAAGCGTAAGAATTAAACGCATGTCGACGTTACCAACCTTGGCCCCGGAACAGATATCGAAAGAATGACAGTATTCCCGAATTTCGCCATATAAAACAGCGAAGAACTCATAAATGATAATCCATATTGTGAGAAAACGTTAATGACATTTTTTTTGCTGAAAAATCAAACTGTTGATGTATAAAAAATCAACAACAAACGCGTGGGGAATTATTAAACGACGTGTTCTGGTGAAAAAATATAATAGTGAAATGGCCAAGTTAAAAATGTTATTCTGTGCGTATGTTTTGGTCGGAAAGCGCTGGCCGATGACATGCGACTGACAATGGGGAATGCCCTTGCAAAAGATGGCGTTTTCTTGTGACGGTTTCAGCCGCTACAATAGCCTGTGTGATGCATGTTGTAGCCATGAGATTTGGCTTGAGGAAGCAATATAATGACGACGACGATTGAAAAAATTCAGCACCAGATCGCTGAGAACCCAATTCTGCTGTACATGAAAGGTTCACCGAAATTGCCAAACTGTGGTTTCTCCGCACAAGCCGTGCAGGCATTGTCTGCCTGTGGCGAGCGCTTTGCCTACGTTGACATTTTGCAGAACCCGGACATCCGTTCCGAGTTACCGAAGTACGCCAACTGGCCGACGTTCCCACAGCTGTGGGTCGACGGTGAACTGGTCGGCGGCTGTGATATCATCATGGAAATGTATCAGCGCGGCGAACTGCAACAGCTGATCAAAGAAACGGCAGAGAAGTACAAACAGCAGGAAGACCAGCAGCCATAACCGGCTCGGTTTAATTGTTGGACGAGAGTCGGGCGGTGCCAGTTGATACTGGGCCGCCCGATTTTTTTTTGCTAAACGCCTCGTTTTTCTGTTGCTGCGTATAGCGTCTTTGCAACGATAGAGTTCGTTGAACGATGAGTCCTGATACGTAATTCAGAGTGCTTCGTCGGTATTGTCGGTAGCCAACGGCCAGCCACCAAGGCGCTTCCAGCGGTTAACCAGTTCACAGAACAACTGAGCGGTTTGCTCTGTGTCATACAATGCCGAGTGCGCTTGCGCGCTATCGAATGGAATGTTGGCGGCAATACAGGCTTTAGCCAGCACCGTTTGCCCCAGCACCAACCCACTCAACGCTGCAGTGTCGAAAGTGGCGAACGGGTGGAAAGGGTTGCGTTTCAGGCTGGCGCGCTCCGCTGCAGCCATCAGAAAGCTGTGATCAAAATTGGCGTTATGCGCCACAATAATCGCTCTGTTACACCCCCGGTCCTTGATGCCTTTGCGCACGGCTTTGAAAATCGCGTGCAGCGCATCGTGTTCGCTGACTGCGCCACGCAGCGGGTTGCTGGGGTCGATGCCATTAAAGGCCAGCGCTTCTGGCTGCAGATTAGCGCCTTCAAAAGGTTCTACGTGGAAGTGCAGGGTTTCGTCCTGCTGCAACCAGCCGTTCTCATCCATTTTTAACGTCACGGCGGCAATTTCCAGCAGTGCGTCAGTTTTGGCATTAAATCCGGCGGTTTCTATATCTATAACTACGGGGTAAAACCCACGAAAACGGCCACTCAGGGCGTTAAGATCACTTTTTTCGGCCATCAGTTTCTTATCTTCATCGAATGCAGCGCGCATTATGGCAAATTTTGCGCCCGGTTGCAGGCGGTTATCACGCGGATAAAAACAAGGGCGCAAAAAGCGCCCTTGATGATCGATCTCAGTGGCCGAGACCATGGCCGGCGTGTTTATTTTCGATCAGCTCAATCTTGTAACCGTCGGGGTCTTCAACAAAGGCGATGACCGTGGTGCCACCTTTGACAGGACCGGCTTCGCGGGTGACGTTGCCGCCTGCATTACGGATGCTGTCACACGTCGCGGCGACATCGTCAACACCCAGAGCCAGATGACCGAACGCGGTGCCCATTTCGTAGCTATCGGTGCCCCAGTTATAGGTCAGCTCAATCACCGCACCTTCGTTTTCATCGGTATAGCCTACAAACGCCAACGAGTATTTGTATTCAGGGTTCTCGCTGGTACGCAGCAAGCGCATGCCTAATACCTTGGTATAGAAGTCGATGGAACGTTGTAAGTCACCGACGCGGATCATGGTATGGAGTAAGCGCATAATTCCTCTGATTGGATGTGCCGTTGCCAGCGGCGGATGGATTGAAGCGAAAACCAGTATAGCGTTGCCGCATAAAGGATTTCAATGTAAGCCACGGAGGGGGGCGCAATGTGCTTGCAGTGACATTGTCACTGACTCTTGCTGTCATGCAACAAGCGCACACATTGTCGGCGATAGGAGCCTGAAAATCGCTACTATAGAAGTATTACGGAGCACCGTACGGCCTGATAACGAAGAAATGTCTGGGTTGGATGGGGTAGTTTATCAATTAGGATCTTGTTTATATGGTTGTTTATTTTTCCAGTGCAGATTTACTCCCCTTGCTGGAGGAGCCGACAAATGGATGAAATGCTGATACTGGTAGATGCCGAGGATAACGCTATTGGTTCACAAACAAAAATGCGGGTGCATCAGCAGGGGTTACTGCATCGGGCATTTTCAATATTTATATTTGATAGCCAGGGGCGTTTGCTGTTGCAGCAGCGGGCTTTCAGTAAATATCACTCGGCCGGCTTATGGACCAACACATGCTGCGGCCACCCGCGATGGGGAGAGTTAACGTTAGCCGCAGCGCAGCGTCGGTTGCAGGAAGAAATGGGTTTCAGCAGTGAGCTGCAGCAGGTATCCAGCTTTACCTATCGCGCAGAGGTGCCGGGCGATTTAATTGAGCACGAATTCGATCATATCTGCGTGGGGCTGTTTAACGGCGAACCGCAGGGCGATCCTGCAGAGGCAAAGAGTTGGCTGTGGATTGACCCTCAGCAATTAACCGATGAGATGCAGCGTAATCCAGATAACTTTACCGTTTGGTTTAGAACAATAATGGATAATATTGACGCCAATGAAATAGCACGTTGGGCGGCGCTGGTGGCCCGTTGAATTCATTCCTGAACATGCGGAGATAACGGTCTCTTTCTGCTGCCTTTTGGGAACAATGCTAAAAGCCCACCAATGCTTTCTCTGGCGGGCTTTTTTACTTAAATAAACATTCTTACGGCACAGTAGATCAATAACGCCGACAAAATAACATTGATCGTGCGGCCATGATATTGGAATAGAGACTGAAATATATGCCCAGCAAGCCCCCAAACCAAATTACCCATTGAACCAATAAAAGCCAATAAAATGCTAACGCATATGACTATAAACATATCGTGAGTATAGGGTAAAACGAATGTAGAAATTGCCGTGATGCCGTACAAAATTATTTTAACATTAACAAACTGAAGCCAAAAACTGACCCAGAAACTCAATGGCCTTGCCGCATCATTGTCCGCTGAGGGATTACTGGTGGCTATCCGCCAGGCCAGCCAAAGAATATAGGCTGCTCCCGCCCAAGAAAGCCAGTGAGTAACAGAGGGGAGGAGGCTAATTAATGTGAATGTGAAAACCGCACAAAGCAGCATAAGGATCAGGAAGCCTGCACTCATCCCGGACAATACCCGCAGGCTCCGGCGAAAACCATGCTGATTAACTGAATTTAAAGCAAGAATATTGTTCGGTCCTGGGGTTAACGCTGTAATAAGTGTATATGTAAGAAATCCACTGATGATGGCTGATGTCACTTGTCTTCTCCTCGTTTTTCCAACATATTAACGCATCCGAAAAGGTCAAAATAACGAATATTTTCAAACTCTGACTTTCATGATTTCGATTGAATTTGGAGGGCACTATGGACTTACGACGCTTTGTTACGTTGAAAACGGTGGTTGAAGAAGGGTCTTTTTCAAAAGCATCACAAAAGCTGTGTTGCACACAGTCAACGATAACTTTTCATATTCAACAACTTGAACAAGAACTGTCGCTGAAGATTTTTGAGAAGATTGGCCGGCGGATGGTTTTGACATCTGCGGGGAAAAAACTCATGCCCCAAGTTCATGAACTGACACGGGTGCTTGAAGGGATACGCCAAACGACACAGCATGACGCTGAATTGGCGGGTGACTTGAGGATAGGGATCGGCGAAACCCTGCTGGCGTATAAAATGCCGGAAGTACTACAACTCTTTAGGGCTAAGGCACCCAAAGTTCGCATATCCTTACAATCGCTCAATTGTTATGTGATCAGAGATGCTCTCTTGGCAGACCAAGTGGACTTAGGTATTTTTTATCGTGTAGGCAATGATGATGCACTTGAAATGACCAGTTTTGGCAGCCAAGATTTGGTATTAGTCGCATCACCGTCGTTTCAACAGATTGATTTTATGAAGCCAAATCGTCATATACCTGTAAGTTTCATTATTAATGAGCCTCAGTGTATCTTTCGGCAAATATTCGAAAGCACGTTAAGGGCGCGGCAGATCACTATTGAGAGCACAATTGAGCTGTGGAGTATTGAAAGCATAAAGAAATGTGTCATGAGTAATCTGGGTATTTCTTTTCTGCCTCGTTTTACCGTTGAACGTGAGCTTAATACGGGGGAGCTTCAAGAAATTATATTTTCAGACGTGCCTTTGTCAATAACGGCTCTGTGTGCTCACCATAATGACAAAACCGTCAGTCCAGCAATGCGTGCATTCATCGATTGTATGAAGGAATGTTTGCCATTGAACGTCGAAAACGCATTGGTAGAACGTTAAGCTGCAGTTTATGTCTTATACGAAGGGCTCGCGTTTTTTTACCGCTATTTTCCATCATCAATATAAAACGGGGCCACATGACAAATGTGGCCCCGTTATTTTACGCGTCTTACTTTTCAGATAAGAAAGGGTAGTCGGTATAACCCTCGGCACCGCCGCCGTAGAAGGTAGCAGGCTGTGGTTCGTTGAGTGCCGCATTTTGTTTGAGGCGTTCAACCAAATCCGGGTTGGCAATATAGCTGCGTCCAAAGGCAACGGCATCGATAAAGCCTTTATTGATCAGTTCTTCTGCTTTTTCGGCGGTATAGGCACCGGCACCGACAATCACCCCTTTAAAGTGGGCGCGTACCGAATCGCGGAACGCATCAGAATAAGGTTTACCACCCGCCCAGTCCGGTTCGGAAATGTGCAGGAATGCAATGTTACGCTTGTTCAATTCTTCAACCAGATACAGCGCTGCGTCTTCCTGATCTTCGCCGTTATCCAGGCCGTTGAATGGACCCAGTGGTGAAATACGGATACCGATATGTTCTGAGCCCCATTCAGCAATGCTCGCATCCACCACTTCCAGCGTCAGGCGAGTGCGGTTTTCAATGCTGCCACCGTATTGATCGGTACGCTGGTTGGAGGCCGGCGCCATAAACTGGTGCAGCAAGTAACCGTGTGCGGCATGCAGTTCGATAAAGTCGAAACCGGCTTCACGTGCGTTGGCGGTGGCCTGACGGAAATCGTTAATGATGCCAGGGATTTCTTCTGTTTCCAGCGCGCGTGGCGTCGAGGTTGGGACGCGCACCCAGGCGCCTGTTTCGTCACGTACGGTGGTGCGGGTATCAGCATTGATCGCAGAGGGGGCAACAGGGGCTTGCTGACCCGGTTGCAGGCTGTTATGCGAAATACGGCCCACGTGCCACAGTTGTACGGCAATATGGCCATTTTTGTCGTGTACGGCCTGGGTGATCTTTTTCCACGCGGCGATTTGTTCTGGGGTATGCAGCCCTGGTGCGCCGGCATAGCCTTTCGCCTGGAAAGAGATCTGGGTCGCTTCGGTAACGATCAGACCTGCGCTGGCGCGTTGAGCGTAATATTCGCCCATGAGAGGCGTAGGAATATCGCCGGGTTCAATGCTGCGCAGACGCGTCAGAGGGGCCATAAACACGCGGTTTGGCAGGGTTACAGCGCCAACCTTCAATGGGGAGAACAACTTTTCAATCTTCATAGTGCATCCTATATTAATAGACCGGTCGACTAGTAACGAGCAAAGAATTGCCCAACAGGGGAATCCTTGGTGAATCTTTCGTTGTGTGTTTAGGGTTGCGCTGGGCGCAACAATAACTCAATACTTTCCAGCGCGCTGGTCAGTGGTGCAAGCGAGCGGCGGATTTTGGCGCGCAATGAGGCACCAAGCCACAGTGAGTACAAGGTTTCTGCCGTTGCCGCCGGGCTCATGGCTATTGACAGTGAGCCTTCACGAATACCGCGTTCAATTGCGTCTTGCAGATGGCCAATGACCCGGGCTGTGCCCGTTTCCAGCGCATGGCGCATGGGTTCTGACAAATCGCTCACCTCTGCGGACAACTTCACCGCAAGGCAGGCGTTATGACATTCGCTACGACAATGGTAGCTGATCGCCTGGGCGTAATAACTCAGCAACTGGTGGCGCGCATCCGTTTTATCATCAGCGAACAGCTGCTGCATCGCGGCATCATAGTGCCCGAAATAACGCTGTAGCATCGCTTCGCCAAAGGCTTCCTTCGAGCGGAAGTAATGATAAAACGACCCTTTCGGCACGCCCGCCGTCTTCAGTAATTCGCTCAACCCCATGCCGGTAAAACCAAGGCGCAGGCTGAGCGTCTCGCCAGTGGCGAGCAAATGTTCACGGGTATCTGTAGGGCAATGCGCATGTTTAGTCATAATGGTTGCCAGCATAATAGACCGATTGGTCTAGGTCAATAAGAAAAAAAACCGGCGTAAAAACGCCGGTGTCGATGAAGGGTATTTTGCCCGAGAGGGGCGCAGAAGTTAAGCCTTTATACCTCAGTACGGCAGCGTTGCAGGATATCCAACTGCGGTTGATATTCGCGCGTTTGCACGTTCAGCATGCCAATCATGGTGTGGAACAGGTTATCTTGTGAGACATCCTCTTTCTCAGCCAGGGTGCTCAGGCACTGACGGTCAACCTTGAAGTTACGCTCATAGTCAGCAGACATCCACATCAGGAAGGGGACATGGGTCTGCTGGCTTGGAGCGAAGACATAAGGCGTACCGTGCAGATACATGCCATTTTCACCCAGCGACTCACCGTGGTCAGAGAGATACACCAGCGCCGTGTTGAATTTGTCGCTGTGCTGTTGCAAAAGCTTGATGGTGTCGTCCAACATGGCGTCGGTATACAACAGGGAATTGTCATAGGTGTTTACCAACTGCTCATGTGTACAATCCTGAATCTGATTACTGCTGCAGATGGGCGAGAATTTCTGGAACTCGGGTGTGCTGCGGCGGTAGTAAGCGGGGCCGTGACTGCCCATTTGATGCAATACAATCACGCCGTCGTCTTTCAGGCCGTTGATATAGTCGTTCAGTTTGTACAACAACACATTATCCATGCAGACGTCACCGTCACAATCCTGCGGCAGTTTCATCTTGGTCATATCGACATGTGGCACGCGATCGCAGGCCCCTTTGCACCCCCCATCGTTTTCACGCCACAGGAGATTAACACCAGCATGCGCCAGTACATCAAGCATGCCTTCCTGATGCGTCGCCAGCGTTGCGTCGTAATCTCTGCGTGGCATGTTGGAGAACATGCAGGGCACGGAAATTGCGGTTTCAGTCCCACAAGAGCTGGCGTTTTTGAAGTACACCACGTTGTCCTGCTTAAGGCGTGGGTTGGTTTCACGTTCATAACCGCCGAGTGAGAAGTTTTCAGCTCGCGCAGTTTCCCCCACGACCAGAATCACCAGCGTTTTCTTTTGCTGTCCAGCGATCAACGGCCCTTTACGCGCATCTTCACCGATTTTCACCAGCGGGAGATTACGTGTGAAATAACGTTGCTGAGTAAATTTGATGGTGCCGGAAACGAAGTTCGACGGCGTCAGCATTTTCACCACGCTTTTGTTATTACGGATTAACGAAGCGTAATCCTTATAAAACAGTGCGGCGATAATCAGGATCACTACCACGGAAAGCATCACATTGGCAGCGCGTAGCCCAACCATGTACCACCATGGGCGCGTTTGACGGATATGGGTAAAGCAAACCAGGATCGCAGGAAGAATGCCCAGCAACGCCAGCCATAACCCCATGCGCGGCGTTAATAGCGCTGTGGCTTCTTGCGGATTGGTCTCGAAGGCGTTCTGCATCATATTGCCGTCGATCACCACGCCATAACTGTACATAAAGTAGTTTGCGACGGCACTGCCGAGCAGGAAAAAGATGATCAGCGGTTTACGCAGGAACGGTACCGTCAACACGCTGAAGATAATATTCAGCGCGCAGAAAATCACGACCGGCATGGTAGCGGCAAAAATCACGCTGTGGACGTTATCGAAAGTGATATACGACCAGGCTTTATGAAGGAATAACGCGTTTTGGAACAGAGTGAAGAACAAGGCGCAGGTGAGGATAAAACCCAAGCTGTTGCACTGTAAGCGTTGACGTAACCACATTGCCAAATCTAAATCCTGATATTGAGTAATGCGCTGAAATTTACAGGATGAAACTTAAGAAAACCTTAGAGATTCAGAATGGTGGCGGGGTTGTTTACTTTTGGTTTAGGTTGGAAAATGCCAGACCCTGAGGCCTGGCGATACGCTTAATAAGCGGCGGTAAACTGGGCTTTGATAAACTGTGGTTTTTCGATCTCATCGACAATGGCTACCGACAGATCTTCAACCGAGATACCGGCGGGTGCCTGGCCGTTCATCAACAATTTGGTGGTGCCAAGGCGGAACTGACCGGTGCGTTTGCCGGGTTCCAACAGTGCCGCGGGGGACAAATAGGTCCAGTCGAGTGAGGATTCATTACGCAGTTTGTTACGTAAGTCTCGCACGGCCAGCGCCCCCGGGCGGATATTCTCCGGAAACTCTGGGGTATCCACCAGCTCAAGGCCAGGTGCAATTTCCAGGCTGCCAGCCCCACCAACGACCAGCAGGCGTTTGACACCGGATTTTTTCACGGCGTCCAGGATCTGCTGCGCACCTTTGGTGGTTTTGTCGTACAGGTTGTCTTCAGCCCAACCTGGGTTATAGGCGCTGATCACGGCATCTTGACCGGCTAACTGTTTTGCCAGCCATTCCGTGTCGGCCACGTCGCCCAAGGCAACGGTCAAGTTGGCATTGTTCGGTAAGTCTTTTTGCTGGCGGGCAATGGCGGTGACGTGCAATCCACGGGCAAGTGCTTCATCTACCACGCGACGGCCTACAAAACCTGTTGCTCCAATAATGGCGACTTTCATCAGTTTGCTCCTGTCAGGAATAGGTTCAGTGCGAAGTGTCAGGCCAAGTTGACCTGAGCGGTTGCATCTACTGTAGTACTTAACAATAGTCCTGATTAGTGCCATATTCATGCTTTCTTGATTAAGTAAAACTTCATAATCATGGATAAATTGAATCGAATGGCGGTATTTGCCACCGTGGTGGCGGAGGGGTCGCTGGCTGGCGCAGCACGGCGACTGGGCATGACGCCGTCGGCGGTCAGCCAACATATGCGTTCACTGGAAAAAGTGCTTGGCGTACCCTTGTTGCACCGTTCGACGCGGCGCTTGGCGCTCACCGAGGCGGGAGCAGCCTTTTATCCTGGCTGTGAGGCCATGCTGTTTCAGGCGCAGCAGGCCGAACAACGGTTGGCAGAGCTGCGCGATACGCTGGTGGGGGAACTGCGCATTGCCACAACCATCGGTATCGGCGGGCGTCCGCTGGCAGAAGCAATGGCTCCGCTGTTACAGGCGCACCCCAAACTGACGTTGCGGGTGCTGGCGGATGATCGCATCATCGATATGATCGAACAACGGATCGATATTGCACTGCGGGTCAATCGTCAACTGGCGGATGCCAACATGATCGCGCATCCGCTGGCCGAATGGCCTATGGTGCTGTGTGCTGCACCGCGTTATCTCAGTCAGCACGGGGTACCGGAAGCACCGCAGGATTTGGTGAAGCACCGTTGGATCTCCGGTGCTTTCAGCGGCGCGCACGTGGATTTACACCACCAAGGGGGCCAGCAGCTTAAATTGCGCCTGGCGGAAGGGCAGATCGTCAGTGACAGTATGAACGTGATGCGCGCCTTTACTCGCAGCGGCCTGGGGATTTCTATTCAACCGCTGTATGAAATTGAGGATGAGCTGCAACGCGGTGAACTGATACAGTTGATGCCAGAGTGGCGACCCGCACCGTTACGGTTGCATGCGATGACGCTAGAGCGGGCGATGCCGGAGAAAACTCGTCAGGCGCTGCGTTATCTGCGTGATTATTTTCACCGTCATGCCGAAAAGTCACTTGCCAGCAGCGGCGATGGCGTCTTCAATTAGCTAAAGAACGCAGGAGGACGTGTGCCGCAGCAGCTTGAGTTTTTTGACATCCCCAGCCCGTGTCGCGGCATTTGTCAGGCCGACGACCGCGGTTTTTGTCGTGGTTGCTTGCGCAGCCGCGAGGAACGCTTTGGCTGGATGCAAATGAGCGATGCGCAAAAGCGTGACGTGTTGCGCCTGTGTCGCCAGCGCTTCCTGCGCCTGCAACGCGCCAATAAACAGCCTGATGATCCGCAACCCGAGCAACCCTCATTGTTCTGACGCATTCCTGATCTGCCGCACGTAAGTGTGGCTTTCCGCTTCCCACTGCGTTATCTGCTTGTGTATGCTGGCTTTAAACACTGTCATGAGGTTTCAATAATGGTAAACCGTATTCAACTCGCACCGCAGGGGCCTGAGTTTTCTCGCATGATTTGCGGATATTGGCGTTTGATGGAGTGGGGCATGTCACCGCAGCAGTTGCTGGCATTCATTGAGCAACATATCGAACTGGGAGTGACGACTGCCGATCACGCTGACATCTATGGTGGTTATGCCTGTGAACAAGCCTTTGGCGACGCGATGCGCCTTAAGCCTTCGTTGCGTCAGTCTATGGAGCTGGTGTCCAAATGCGGTATTGCCACCACGGCTAAACCGGGCAATCCCATTGGACACTACATTACTGAGCGTAAGCATATCGTTGGCAGCGCGGAGACATCGTTGGCGAATCTGCACACCGATTATCTTGACCTGTTATTGATCCACCGCCCAGACCCGCTGATGGATGCTGATGAAGTGGCTGAGGCCTTTGTGGCGTTGCACAAAAGCGGCAAAGTCCGCCACTTCGGTGTTTCCAACTTCACGCCAGCGCAATTTACACTGCTGCAATCACGCTTGCCATTCTCGCTGGTGACCAATCAACTTGAAATTTCGCCGATCCACCAGCCGAGTATTCTGGATGGTACGTTGGATCAGTGCCAGCAGTTGCGTATCAAACCTATGGCGTGGTCTTGCCTGGGTGGGGGGCGTCTCTTCAACGATGTCGAGTTCCAGCCACTGCGTGACGAGTTACAGGCCGTTGCGCAGGAAATTGGTGCGGAGACGATTGAACAAGTGGTTTACGCGTGGGTCATGCGTTTGCCGTCTGCGCCGTTACCGATCATCGGCTCCGGCAAGATTGAACGTGTGCGTTCGGCGTTGAAGGCGCAAGCGTTGACGCTGAATCGCCAACAGTGGTTCCGTATTCGTAAAGCGGCACTGGGTTACGACGTACCCTGATCATTGACAATAAACGGGGCAGCCTTGGCTGCCCCTTCTTTTACGCTAAAACGACCTGTCCGTCCGACAAGCTGTTCAACCCTAGCCCGACCAGCGTGACCGTATTGCCGCCAAAGTTAAACACCAGATTGTCGTTCACTTCGGACACAAAATCGCGGTAATCGCCGCCCGAACTGCTGCCCGGTGTCCCCATAAAGACCAGTTTGTCTTGTGCCTGATAGCCATAAATCTGATCTTGTCCAAAGTTACCGCTGAACAAGAAAGTGTTGCTGCCACCCTGACTGTGCATGATGTCGTTGCCGGCGCCTCCGACAAACACATCGTTGCCTTTGCCGCCGAAGAGTTGGTCATCACCGTCAAGGCCGAATAACCAAGAGCCGGCGTTTTTGGCTGTCAGGATGTCATTGGTAGCGCCCCCTTTTTCCGAGCTGGCATAGGCAGTCAGTCCTTTCTCCGAGAGTAACCCACTGTCGGTTACCTGATGCGCAACGTCTTTGGTGAAAATCAGCAGTGACGACTCTGTACTTTTCAGCGTATTAATCGAGGTTGCCTGGGTAATATCGCCGTTAGCGTTGCGCAAGTAGAGGGTATTACCGTCGTAGGCAACTTCAGTCTTTTTCAAGGCGTGTTGCAGATCCAGTGTGTTGTTGCCTTCACCACCGGAAATGATGTTAAAGCCGCCACTGTCGCGGAAAGTATCATTACCGGCGCGGCCCTCAAGATAATCATTGCCTGCACCGCCCTTGATTAAATCATTACCGTCGCTACCCACGATAAACGTCGGACCGCTGTGTTTCTCTGCGTTGCGGTTGAGATCCTCCACCCAGGTATTACCACGGGTGACATCGGAGAGGTTTGAGACGATCACCGTCGAATCTTTATTGGTCAGCGAGTAAAACTCGGAGTTTAGCACCCGCATTAACCCATCTTGATAAAAGAACGGCAGATGAGATAGCCAGGTTGGAATATTCAGAATGGAGAAGGGCAGGATGTTCCAGGCTGCGGAGGCATAGTGATCGTTAAAGTTAACGATATTATTGGTGGCAGACTCTTGTGGCGCATCGTGTACCCCTAACGAGGAAGGCGTGAGCGTCGTGCCATCAAGCGCGCGGAATACCGGGTCATTTTCGTAACCGATGTTGATCACTTTGCCGCCCGTCTCGTATTGCGTCGGCGAGGCAAATGCCACATAGCTGGATTGCGCATAGAAACCGCCCCAGTTATTGTCGCTGAGTGCCGCCATGCTGTTCACCGCCAATCCGCCAAGACTATGGCCGCTGATGGTCACATCATCCCCGCTTAGGCCCTGCGCCTGGGCAAATTTGGCCACATCGGCCAACAGGTTGCCAAAGGCCTTCAGACTGTAGTTGTCCGCATAACCCTTTGGCCCGAACCCGGCCAGCACATCGTTGATCAAGTCACCGATGGTATCGGTGACTAATGACTCTCGCGGGCCACTGGTGCCACGAAAAGCAATGCCAATGCCGGTCAGATGACCCGCGTCGTCATATTTTCCCAGCACCTCGGCTTGGGCCGTGGTATAGCCCAGCGTCTCACCATAATAGGTACCTCGGGCATCAGTCTTCCCCTGATAACCTAATTGGTCGGCGCTTATCAAGGACCAACCGGCGCTATTTACCGCTGCCAGTGCTGCCTTTTCCGAATCCGGATTCCACGGAATACCAGGCAACCCGCCTTGTGACTGTGTGCTGCCAATCAACGCAGTCACCAGCGTCAACGGCAAGCCCAACCCAAAACCGGTCGTATGGTAGCCTTCGTCAAAACCATTATCGATATTGTGATAGGCATAGGTAGAAATCACCATGGCATCGGTAAATAACACTTTGGACTTTGCCTCATCGAGGCCTTGATAATTAAAGATTCCCATATCAGTTCCTTATGAATTTGCTGCATTGCCGGGGGTGATCTTTGAATAGCCTTTGCAGCGGTTGCAGGTAAGCAGAGTGTATCTACCGATATCTGGTCAGAGGACCGACATCGGTAGAATCATTATTAGTAAGAATTATTAATAATGCGAACTTGATGGTCGAAAATGTGCCTGTTTTGAGTGGTGGCGTCACACATTCCCCTATACTGAATACTCACAGTTATTCAAAGGAGATTGATGAATGAAACATTATTGGTATGCGGCCTTCGGCCTGATGGCCTGCGGAGTCGCTCAGGCGGCAACGGTAGATGTTGACATGAATCTGGTGACCGGACAGGGAATTGGCCAGGACATTGGCAAGGTGACAATCAGTGAAACGCCTTACGGCCTGATGTTTACACCGCAACTAAAAGCGTTGCCGCCCGGCGTGCATGGTTTTCATGTTCATGAAAATGGCAGCTGCGAGCCGGGCATGAAAGAGGGCAAGGCGGTTGCTGCGCTGGCAGCGGGCGGGCACTTTGATCCGCAAAAAACCGGCAAGCACCTTGGCCCTTATGCTGATGGCCATTTGGGCGACCTGCCGGCGCTCTATGTGACAGACGACGGTATGGCTACGTATCCGGTGTTGGCCCCCCGGCTGAAGAAAATCAGCGAAATAACCGGCAAAGCACTGATGGTCCATGCGGGGGGCGATAATAACGCCGACCATCCGAAACCGCTGGGGGGCGGAGGGGAACGTTTCGCCTGCGGCGTCATTAAATCGTAACGTCGGTCAGTGGGCTGCGGGCACCGCTATTGTCGTGTCTGGTGGTGTAATCGCCTGCTGTAGCTGTTGCAACGAGCAGTACAGCCGCCAAATGAGTCCGGCAAGATCGCGTGCCGCCTGATCCGGGTGGTGCGCCAATGCATTGCTCATTCGCAGCAACTCCTGCAACGTGGCGTCTAGCGAGCTGTGCTGCACACCTTTATCCGTCATAATGCCTCGCAGGCAGTGAATGCAGACGTCACGTACCGCTGAGAGCGGATCGGATCGTGTTTGCCAGCCGCGTAATTGCCAGACGATATGGCTGCAGTTAAGTAACACGACACCCCAGCGCAATAACCAACTACGCGCTTCTTGATCCTGACTTTGGTTCAATTGACTGATGCGGTGATAAATCAGCGATTCAAACTGGCTTTCGCTCTGCTGCGGCTTTTTGCTTAACTGATCGATAAAGTCGCGTCGCAGGGCACGAATAATCCGCCGGCTTTTACGTTTGTCCGAACTGGGCCGTAAGATCTGGAATGCCAGGCCGGCCAGCAGCACCCCAACAATTTTACCGATACTGTCGTTAATAAAAGACTGATAATCGTAGCTTGGTGGATTGGTGACGGAAAGGAAAGAGCCCATAAATACAATCAGTTGTCCCCATAATGCCGCGTAGGATGGATGTTGCAGTTTGAACATCTGCATCGTGACCAGCACCGGGAACAGAAACGCGCAGAACAACCAAAAATCATCAATCTGAATCATCAAGCCGAATTTCACCACGAAACAGGCAATTGACAGCAATAGCACGGCTTTTAACAACGTCTTGATGCTGTTGATGGGGGACGGTGTGGAGGAATACAGCACGCAGCTGATAGCGATCAGCGTCAGGGCTGAGCTCCCCGCGTCCCACTGAGTGTTAATCCAGTAGGCACAACCGAGGACGATGCATAAGAAGGTGCGCAGGCCGTTATAGGCGGCCTCATAACTGTCGGTATGGCGAGCCAGCGAGGTCACGCGTGGCGGTTGGATATCGCTGACGGGTGTTGCGCTCTCGAGCCGCAATAACCAACGGCTGCAGTTCAGGTATAACCAGCAAAAATGCCGCAGGCGTAGCCAAAAGGCGCGGTGGCGGTAATCTGCCGGATCCTGCGGGGCGATCTGCTGCAGGATGCGTGCAAGACGGTATTTGTCGGTGTCGGGATGACGGAGTTCGGTCAGCAATTGATCCAAAACGGCCGCCAGGTTCGCAGGGCGGTCCGGCCAGTTCAGCAGCATACGGCGCAGGCTGGAGATGACGCTGGTAATGCGTAGCTGCTGATGCAACATATAATTGAGGAGGTTATTTTGTCGACGCAGTCGGTAGTGACTCCAGAAGGCCTGAATACGCAACAGATTCATGGTCAGAATCTGGCCGATCACCCCTTCATGTGATGTGCGCATCTGCAGGGTGATTTCCGGTTGCCATAGCATTGCTGCATGTTCCAGCAGACGTAAATGCATGCGCCTTAATGAGGTCAAGAGTGCTTCACCGTCCGAGGTGCTGGGCAAGATCATCATCATCAGGCCACCGCACAGAATACCGGTGATCACTTCGCAAACGCGGGCCTGCGCGATATCGAAGATTTGCTGGGTATCCGTGACGTTGACCGTGCTGAATGCAATGATAGCGGCGGTATAGCCCGCCAGGGCAAAGGCGTAAGAGACGTTATTCTGATAATGATTTGAAATGTATGTGCACAGACCGATCCACGCCGCGATAAACAGCGTGAATAACCAAGGGTCGTTCAGGCAATGACCGGCGATGGCGACCGAAGCGGCCGCTCCCACCAGGCTACCGAAAACGCGGCCAATACTTTTACTTATTACACCGCCCACGGTGGGGAAACTGACCACCGCCGCCGAGGTTAACGCCCAATAGGGTTCGTCAAGATTCAGGACGAAGGCCACCCAAAGCGACAGGCACATTGCCAGCGAGTTGCGCAGCGCATAACGCCATTGTCCACCGGTGGCTTTCCCCCAGGGGGTACGGTTCCATTCCAAAAAGGGCAGGTTCACTCGTTAGCCTTACTGATGAATCGAGATGGTACAGGTTGTACCGGCCACTAACGGTAAATCAGTGGGGACATTCAGTAGTTTTATCCGTACCGGCACGCGTTGCGCCAAGCGAACCCAAGGCACGTTGGGTTTTACATCCATTAATAAATCGCTGCTGCTTTCAACACTCTGATCGTAAATAGCGCGGCCAATACTCTCCACCTCGCCTTGAAGTGGTATGTTGCCATTATATAAAACGATATCCGCTTTATTGCCTTCTTTTATATGTTTTAGCTTGGTTTCTTCAAAATAACCGAGCACATAAAACGAGTGTACATCGACCAGTGCGACCAACGGCGTACCTACGCTGGCATAGTTTCCAACCCGAGTTTGTAAATTGGTGATATAGCCATCGGTAGGGGCGTAGATTTTAGTTTTACTTAAATTCCATTTAGCCTGTTCAAGATTCGCTTGGGCAGCTTTATATGCGGCTTTCATTGCCTGGGCCGCTAAATTTGACTCGTCCATGTCTTCAGCCGAAATAACATTCTTCGGCAGACCTCGGCGTCGCGCCGCCTCGTGGTCAGCCTTGGCCATGTCGGATTGTGCTTTTGCCAATGCGGCCTCAGCATTGTCGAGTGCAATCTGGTATGGCACCGGGTCGATCGTAAAAATCAGACTTCCCGCAGGTATGAACTGATTGTCATGAACCGTTATTTTCTCTAATCTTCCAGAAACTTCTGGTGTGATATTGACGAGCTCGGCACGCACCTTTCCATCACGGGTCCACGGGGATTGCATATAATAATTCCAGAGCCACCAACCGGCACAGATGGCAATGGCGCAGACGATTACCGTAGAAAAGTATTTTAATGTTTTACGCGTCATGGGTTACCAACTCGCTAAAATCCACAGGGAGCCGCTGACGGCGATGACGAAAATAGACAAGTCCATCAGCATGGGGTGCCAAATTTCACCAGAATAAATCCAGTCTCGCAACAACTGGTGTACCAGCAGCCATAAAACGAGTCCGAGCAGAAAAGCCTTAAATATGGGCGGAAAATAAAGTGAGGCGCCCAAGACCAAATCGGGCAAAGGGGACGAGGCATGGAGCCATGAAGTATTCACATTAACAATCCCGATGAGTGAATATGTTGAGTGTTTGCATAGATAATAAACAATAACCGCTCAAAATGGTGGCTATTTCCACAATATACATTATATACATTTGTGTTTTTAATGTGAGTTACTCAAAATAGTCTAAGCTCTGGGAGGGTATATTAGCATGCTAATTATAAGGAGGGGGAAGTGGAGTCAACATTAGGTTCAGATCTAGCACGATTAGTTCGTGTTTGGCGCGCGCTTATCGATCATCGGCTCAAGCCGTTGGCGCTTACGCAAACACACTGGGTTACTCTGCACAGTATCAATCGTTTGCCGCCGGAGCAGTCGCAGATCCAACTGGCCAAGGCGATCGGCATTGAGCAACCATCATTGGTTCGTACGTTGGACCAGCTGGAAGAGAAGGGGCTGATTACTCGCCACACCTGCGCCAACGACCGGCGTGCTAAGCGTATCAAACTGACTGAAGCGGCCGACCCCATTATCAGGGAAGTGGACAGCGTCATCAGCTCTACGCGTGGTGAGATTCTGAGTGGCATTAGCATTGATGAAGTGCAGCTGTTGGTTGGTTTGATTGATAAGCTGGAACAAAACATAACTGAACTGCAAAACAAACAATAAGATTTTCTTTATTTTTTACGATTAGATTTCACAGCATCGGAAATGAAACCGGAGGCCTAAAGCCTCCGGTTTTACCTGATACGCTGAGTTTACAGCGGGGATACGGTAATGGTGTCGCCGGTGCGAGCCATACGAACACGTTGACCCGGGCTGAACTTGGTGTCTCCAGCCTTCTGAACCACCACGATGTTCTCTTTCTGGTCTGTCTTGATTTCCAGCTCGTAGCCTGAAGTACGACCGGCCGCTTCACCGATGCTGTTACCTGCCACACCACCTGCCACTGCGCCTGCAGCCGTCGCCAAGCTACGACCCGTACCGCCACCCACGGTATTACCAAGGAAGCCACCCAAAACGGCCCCCCCGATTGCGCCAATGGTATTCGACGTTTCACTACCCTGGATCTTGACTGGACGCACTGAAACCAGCGTACCGTAAGTCACGGTTTGCACCTGTTTGGCCTGCGAAGCGGAATACACGTCGCCTGACATGGAATCATTAGCACACCCTGCCAGCGTAACTGCGGCGATAGCAACGACGAGAAGACGCTTGATCATATAAAACTCCTGTTGGTAGTAGTCCATAACCTGGGGAACCTTTCCAGGCCATATTCAGTGAAAAAGATAGATAAAGTATGGCGTAAACGTGCGGATATCACCATGACCTGTTACTGCACGCAGCTTAACTTTGCACTGTTCAACCAATAATAAACGGTGGTTTAGCTTTATAACAGTATAGGAAGAAATTCCGTCGCATATTGAGCTGTTGTTTAGCCGAGGTTATCACTATGGAGAATAGGCGAATAAACAGGCGCATTGCTCACAGAGGTGAAAAAAGACATCATAATTCATGGCGTTAATGTTTCAATTCTGGTTTATTTATCAAGTTAAAATTTTGCTTCCCCGTCTGGGGTAAGGGATGTTGCTATGAAGTCAGGCCGCTATATAGGTGTTATGTCTGGCACCAGTCTGGATGGCGTCGACGTGGTGCTTGCTGCGATCGACGGACGAGTGGTCGCGCAACAGGCCAGCTACAGCCATCCGATACCGATTCAACTAAAGCAAGACATCCTCGGCATGTGCCAGGGACAGCAGACCACACTTTCTGCGGTAGGCAGGCTGGATGCTCAGCTTGGCACACTCTTTGGCGAGGCGGTGATTGGCCTGCTGAAACAAACCGGTCTGACGGCTCAAGACATTACTGCCGTTGGTTGCCATGGGCAGACGGTATGGCATGAGCCCGACGGCGATGCACGTTTCTCAATGCAATTGGGTGACAATAATCGTATCGCTGCGCTAACCAATATCACCACCGTTGGCGATTTTCGTCGTCGTGACATGGCTTATGGTGGCCAGGGTGCCCCGTTAGTGCCCGCCTTCCATCAGGCACTGTTGGCGCATCCGGTCGAGCGCCGTATGGTGCTGAATATTGGTGGGATCGCCAATCTCTCGATGCTATTGCCGGGGGCGCCGGTGCGTGGTTTTGACACCGGGCCGGGCAATATGCTTATGGATGCCTGGATATGGCGTCACCGTTCCCTGGCTTACGATAAAGACGGCAGCTGGGCTATGGAAGGGCGGGTCTGCCTGCCTTTGTTGCAGCAAATGCTGTCCGATCCCTATTTTGCGCTGCCTGCGCCAAAAAGCACGGGACGCGAGTATTTCAATGCGGCCTGGCTTGAACGTCAACTGGCGGGATTGGCCGCGGTCAGTCCCGTCGATGTACAAACGACGTTGGCGGAACTGACGGCGATCACCATCTGTGAACAGGTTCAGTTAGCGGGAGGCTGCGAGCGCCTGCTGGTGTGTGGCGGCGGGGCACGTAACACGTTGCTGATGGCGCGGATGTCGGCATTGTTGCCCGGTACAGAAGTGTGCCTGACGGATGATTTCGGGATCAGTGGTGATGATATGGAAGCGTTAGCCTTTGCCTGGCTGGCGTTCCGTACGTTGTCTGGGCAGCCCGGCAACCTGCCTTCAGTAACGGGGGCAAGTTGTGAAACGCTGCTGGGTGGGATTTATCCGGTTTTGCCTTTGGGGGGGCGTTAGCTCTGTTAGGATAGAAATCGACAGGTTTTCCTAAGGAGCAATCGCATGAAAAAAGTCATTATTTCCGCCGGGGTACTGGCATTGGCTGGCTGTAGCTACGTTTTACCGCAAAGCAGCCAGACGTTGCATTACCAATGTGGCACCACGCCGTTGACGGTGTCGCTGGACGGTAAGGAGAGCACCGTCAGCATGTTGATGGACGGCGAACAGCTGAAGCTGAAACAGGTGTTGGCCATGTCCGGTGCCAAATACAGCGACGGCAAATACACCTTTTGGTCGAAGGGTCAAAACGCCTACCTTGAGCGTAATGGCAAAGTGATCATGAGCGACTGCACGCTGGCTAATTGATCCAGCGGGTGCGGCGTCAGAGCGATTGAGATCCTGACGCCGCTGGCGCAGAATAGAATCACGATTTTTCAGTTGGTTGATAACCGGATGATTGAAAATAATGAGTTTGATGTCGCGGACCTGCGCCGTGAATACACTCGGGGTGGCTTGCGCCGCAACGATCTGACCGCTAATCCGTTAACGCTGTTTGAACGCTGGCTGAAACAGGCGTGCGACGCGCGCTTGGCCGATCCCACGGCGATGTGTGTAGCGACGGTGGACGAGAACGGGCAGCCCTATCAGCGTATTGTGCTGCTGAAACATTATGATGACAAAGGGTTGGTGTTCTACACCAATCTGGGCAGTCGCAAGGCACAACAGTTAGCACAGAACCCACATATTAGCCTGCTGTTCCCATGGCACATGCTTGAGCGACAGGTGATTTTCCTCGGCAAAGCGGAGCGGTTATCCACTTTAGAGGTTATGAAGTACTTCGCCAGCCGGCCAAAAGACAGCCAGATTGGCGCGTGGGTGTCGCAACAGTCATCGCGCATTTCCGCGCGTGGTGTGCTGGAAAGTAAATTCCTCGAGCTGAAGCAAAAATTCCAACAGGGCGAAGTACCGCTGCCAAGTTTCTGGGGCGGGTTCCGGGTTAATTTCGACTCCGTCGAGTTTTGGCAGGGCGGTGCCAACCGTCTGCATGACCGTTTCCTGTATCAACGGGACGGGAATGACTGGAAAATTGACCGACTGGCACCCTGAAGACCGAAAATCCCCCTTAAGCGCTGGTACTGATGCCGCCGGCGCTTTATTCTATACCCGTCATATTTCAAGCGGCAGCCTTCCTGCGGCTCGAACGGGTTAGACTATATGCGTTATTCTGAATTTAATATTTCGCCAGTGGGCGAAAGGTCGTGTACCGACAAAGGTGCATTCGTTTATACATGGAGTCATTGATGGCAAGCAGCAACTTGATTAAACAACTGCAAGAGCGGGGCCTCGTTGCCCAGGTTACGGATGAGGAAGCGTTAGCAGAGCGACTGGCGCAAGGGCCAATTGCACTGTATTGCGGTTTCGATCCGACCGCTGACAGCTTGCATTTGGGCCATCTGGTTCCTCTGTTGTGCCTGAAGCGCTTCCAGCTTGCCGGTCACAAGCCGGTAGCGTTGGTGGGCGGTGCCACCGGTTTGATCGGTGATCCGAGCTTCAAAGCGGCCGAGCGTAAGTTGAACACCACCGAAACGGTGAACGAGTGGGTGGATAAAATCCGCAAGCAGGTTTCCCCGTTCCTCGATTTCGACTGCGGTAGCAACAGCGCGATTGCCGCCAACAACTACGACTGGTTTGGTGGCATGAATGTGCTGACCTTCCTGCGTGATATTGGCAAGCATTTCTCGGTCAACCAAATGATCAACAAGGAAGCGGTGAAGCAGCGTCTGAACCGTGACGACTCGGGTATTTCTTTCACTGAGTTCTCCTACAACCTGTTGCAGGGTTTTGACTTCTCCGAGCTGTACAACCGTCATCAGGTTGAACTGCAGATCGGTGGTTCCGATCAGTGGGGCAATATCACCTCCGGCATCGACTTGACCCGTCGTATGCACCAGCAACAGGTCTTCGGCCTGACGGTGCCATTGATCACCAAAGCCGACGGGACCAAGTTCGGTAAGACGGAAGGCGGCGCAGTCTGGCTGGCACCAGAAAAAACCAGTCCTTACAAGTTCTACCAGTTCTGGATTAACACGGCCGATGCTGACGTATACTGTTTCCTGAAGTTCTTCACCTTTATGGATCTGGCAGACATCAACGCGCTGGAAGAAGAAGACAAGAACAGCGGCAAGGCACCACGTGCGCAATATGTGTTGGCGGAAGAAGTGACCGGTATGGTGCACGGTGCTGAAGGCCTGGCTGCGGCCAAGCGCATCACGCAAAGCCTGTTCTCCGGCGCGCTGCACGACATGACGGAAGCGGACTTTGCCCAGTTGGCGCAGGACGGTATGCCGACAATTAAACTTGACGGCGACGCCGATCTGCAACAGGCGCTGGTGAATGCCGAATTGGTGCCTTCACGCGGCCAGGCGCGCACCATGATCGGTTCCAATGCGGTGACCATCAACGGTGAGAAACAGTCCAACGCCGAATACACCTTCAGCGATACCGATCGCCTGTTTGGTCGCTACACGCTTCTGCGTCGTGGTAAAAAGCATTACTGCCTGGTGGATTGGAAGTAATCAAAATTGCAGCAAAGGGGCCCTCAGCGGCCCCTTTATTTTTAAGGCGTCAGGGCAGGTCTTTGATGAAAAACATTCTTTCTATTCAATCTCATGTTGTTTTTGGCCATGCAGGTAATAGCGCTGCAGAATTTCCGATGCGCCGCATGGGTGTAAACGTTTGGCCACTCAATACCGTACAGTTTTCCAATCATACTCAATATGGCAAATGGACCGGCTGCGTGATGCCAGCCAGCCACCTGACTGAGATTGCGCAAGGTATTGCCGATATTAACCAACTGAAGCATTGCGATGCTGTGCTGAGTGGCTACATAGGTTCGCCGGAACAGGGTAGCCATATTCTGGAGATCGTGCGTCAGGTTAAGCAGGCTAATCCGAACGCGTGGTACTTCTGCGATCCCGTTATGGGTCACCCGGAGAAGGGGTGCATAGTCGCGCCGGGCGTGGCGGAGTTTCATTGCCAGCAGGCATTGCCATGCAGTGACATGATCGCACCCAACCTGCTGGAGCTGGAGTTATTGAGCCAGCGTACCATCGCTGATGTTGATCAAGCGGTAAGCGCTGCGCGCGAATTAATTGCCAAAGGGCCAAAAGTGGTGTTGGTCAAGCATTTGAGCCGTGCTGGCTATCATAGCGACTGTTTTGAGATGCTGTTGGTTACGGTCGATCAGGCTTGGCACATTAGCCGCCCGCTAGTGGATTTTGGTTCTCGGCAGCCTGTGGGCGTGGGCGATCTGACCAGCGGCCTGTTGTTGGTTAATTTGCTGAAGGGTGAGGCGCTAGATAACGCGTTGGAACACGTTACGGCAGCAGTCTATGAGGTCATGCTGACCACGCAGGCAATGGGTGAGTATGAGTTGCAGGTCGTGGCGGCGCAAGACCGCATTGTACAACCGACGTGTGAATTTAAAGCGGTAAAGGTTTAAGTCAGATTCAGCGCCCCGGCAAGAAAACCTGCCGGGGCGTGGGTATTATTTCAGCCCTTCGGCACTTAACGTTGCATCCACCGCCGGTCGTGCCGCTACGCGCTCAAAATAAGCGGATAAGTGCGCGCGTTTTTTGAGATCAAACTGCATAGCAATTGCCCACCGCAAGATGGTGAACAAGTAAGCGTCAGCGACGCTAAAGCGCGCCCCTAACAAGAAATGCTGCTTCGCCAGCACCGAATCCAGGTAGTCGAACTGCTTATCCAGTTTCTCCCGCGAAAAGGTTTTGTATTCTTCCGGCGTTTTTGGGTTAAACAGCGGACTGAAGCCTTTATGCAGCTCCGTCGCAATATAGTTTAACCATTCAATAGCGTGGTAGCGTGACAATGTGCCCGCCGCCGGGATTAGCCCGCGATCCGGAACGCGGTCGGCAAGATATTGCACAATCGCTACGCCTTCAGTCAGCAGGCTGCCATCATCAAGCAGTAACGCCGGCACCTGTCCTTTTGGGTTGATGGTCAGGTAATCTGCGCCGCTTTCGGTTTTCTTCAGCGCGAGATCAACCTTTTCCGCCGTAAAATCCAGGCCCGCCTCACGCAGAACGATATGAGGGGACAGAGAACAGGCACCGGCTTTATAGAACAGTTTCATCGAAAGCTCCTTGAGAGTGATAAGTGACAGGCATGCTTAACCTCTGATCCTAGCTCCATAACGTCAAAATTACAGCGGGTTAACCGACAAAATTAACTTATCAATGCTTCTTCGGGTTCAAGCTGTGCCAGGGTAGTGGCAATTTGCTGCTGCAACGCCTGCGGCACGCTTTGCATTGGCGAGCGCAACTCATTGCGGATCAACCCTTGCAGAGCCAGTGCAGCCTTGACCGGCGCGGGGTTAGGGAAACTGAACATCTGGTGGATCATCGGCAACAGCGAGTAGAAGTTGGCGCGTGCGGCGATCAGATCACCGTTGGCAACCTGTTGCACCAGCTGCACAAAGCGCTCCGGGTGAATATGCGCTGAGGCGGAAATGGCGCCCGTGCCGCCGAGGCACAGCGTGGTGAGGATCAGATTATCTTCGCCTGTCAGAACGTCGATCTCACCATCGCTAATGAGTGCCATGGTGGTGTCCGGATTACCGCCGCAGTCCTTAATGGCTTTTACCTGCGGATGGCGTGCGATCTGGCGAAGGGTGGCCAGCTCGATCACCACGCCGGTGCGTTGCGGAATGTTGTACAGGATTACCGGCACGTTTGAGGCATCGGCAAGCTGGGTGAAATAGTCCACCAGACCACATTGCGACGGGCGAATGTAATAGGGCGCGGGGATCAGTACACCAGCAATGTCGCGCAGTTGGATCGCCTGCTGCATTTGCAGTGTGTCACGCATGTTATTACCGGACAGCCCCATAACCACTTGATGAGCCGGTGTCACGGCCAGTACCGCGTCGAGCACTGCCAGCTGTTCGTCGGTGCTCAATGCCGCCGCTTCTCCGGTAGTACCGCAGACCACCAACCCATCGACCCCAGAGGCGATCAGGTGTTGAGCCAGCCGTTGAGTCGCAGGCAGGTCGACGGCGCTGTTATTGAATGGGGTCACCAGCGCAACCCAAATACCGGAGAATGAGGCCATATTAATTTCCTTCAATGCGTGCAATAAGAAGCCAGATGAGAAAACAAGAGAGGAGACGAGTTGCGTACCGCCCTGTCAGCTCATCTGACGGGACCCTACGCCCCAGTCAAATGAGCGTCTGTTTCTTTGAATTAACCGCGAGCAAACCCGCAAGGCGCAATGTCGGCATCTGAGGAGCGTCATTGTTGTTGAGGTTGGCCATAGCAGTCTCATGAAAAGTGGATATGCGGTGATAATGAATATTCTGCATGATGCTGTCAATTTACAACCGCTTGATAACACGGTTATTCATGATTAAGACGGGCTGATGAGTTTGGCTAATCAACAATGGGGGAGTAAAACCCCGTCAATACGGGGTTTTGGGGCGGAGGCTTAGCGAGGACGACGTGTGCTGTTCATTGAGGCTGTCCAGCTATAGGTTTCCCCAGTGGGCTGAATGCGATTGGCTTTGCGCTCGGCACGCGTCGCTTTTTCAATTTTTGCACGGGCGGCGGTGATACGTGCCACGACTTCATCCTTGATCTTGTTATTTTCGGCATTGGTCAATGCGCGGCCGAGACTTTTGCGTGCCTTGTCCAGCTCGGTTTTAACTTCACGTTGCTCGCTTTCCGTCATGTCTTTCAGCGTCAATTTTTTCATTATCGTCATAGCCTGGTCAGTGAAGATGACAGTCAGTGTACAGCAATTAGCGAGCCGAAGATGCCGCTGGCTTAACGGAACGACCGGGCAGGGGAAATTATCCGTTCACACCTCGTCCAGCAAGTCGCTAAGGAAGCGTCGCATGCGCTCGGTGCGCTCTTGCGCCATTGTTTTACCGGTGACGGTTTGGAAATCGTCCTGGAGTTTGAACAGCTTGGTTTCGAAGTGGTCCAGTGTAAAACGTTTATCGTCATACTGACGATGGTGTGCCAGCGGATCGGCTGCATCGTACAGTGCGCTGCGCATGCGTCCACCAATATAGAAGCAACGTGCGACGCCAACCATACCGATGGCGTCAAGACGGTCTGCGTCTTGCATGATCTTTGCTTCAAGTGTCTCTGGCGTAATGGCGGCGGAAAAACTGTGCGCCTCAATAGCGTGAGCGGTTTTGGCGATGTCTTGCGCGGCCCAACCCAGCTGCGTCAGCAGTAAACCGGCTTTTTCGGCCGCCATGCGTGAGGCCAGGTGCCGCTGGGGTGAATTCTTTTCCACGGCCACACAGTCATGCAGCAAGACGGCAGCACACAGAATGCGGCGGTCACCGCCTTCATGTTGACTGATCTTACAGGTGTTTTTCCACACCCGGTGCAAATGGGCCACATCATGCGAGCCATCATCGGAATCGAGCGTCAGTGGCAGCAATGCCTGCGCCAGTTCCTGATAGGGCGAGAAAGGCTGCAGTAGGGCTTGCGGCAGGGAAGAATGCACGTTGTGTTCCTTGTTGTCGGAAAGCAACAGATTATAACAGCCGTCAATGAGCCGGTTATGACAATGCGGTAAAAGAATTGTTTACTATACTGCAACGGACTATTGCCGCAATTGCGGTTTTTGTACCGGAATAAGCAACCTACAATGGTCTTATTCCGGCCATCCCCGCTTGGTGTAAACCTGTGTCCGTGGGGTATGGCCGGAATATCCCGCTCACGCCACCGGAGAAATGTCATGCCAACGAATCTTGAAATTGTACGCGCTACTTATGAGGGTGGCAGTGCAGAAGAGAATGGTCGCAACCTGCTGGCGGCGTTAGCGCCCGACGCGGAATGGACGGAAGCTGCAGGGTTTCCCTATGCAGGTACCTATATTGGCCCACAGGCGATCTTTAAAAATGTTCATCAGCGTTTAGGAACGGAGTGGCAGGGTTACCGCGCGGATGTTGACCATTTTTATGATGCAGGTGAGAACGTGATTGCCCAAGGGTTCTATCATGGTACCTATGGCGCCACCGGTAAGTCTTTCACCGCATCCTTTGCGCATATTTATCAGCTACGTGCGGGGAAAATCGTGAAATTTGTGCAAATCGTAGACAGTGCAAAAGTGCTGGAGGCCATGCAGGGCTAATGGCCACTGTGCTTGCCAAATTTGCGATCGTACTCCCGCCGGTAACCGCGCGCCTTGTTGCGATCGCGGATCCACAAATACCCGCATACCAGCGCAACGGCGCCTGAAAAGGTGATGTTGCGCATATCCCGGTCATAAAAAAACACCAACACAGCGTCCATCGCCGCGATAATGGCAATCCATTTGTACATATGGGATTGTCGTCGCGTGGCGGCGTTGAGGCGCTTTAATTGTCTGGCTTCGTGCATAACCGGCTTTTGTTGCATAACGTCTCGTTGGTAACAAATTTCTTAGTGGTAAATTAGCAGAATATTCCTGATAGCGGCAAAGCTTAACGCATGCGCGGCCCTGTTTTTCTTGTCGGCAGCTCCCTCATTGAAAACTTGCGTACTGACTGGCGAATTCTTTGTAATGCATGTTGGTATATTTATGCAGCATAATGGATTGTGTATTCAATTTGGGCGCGTTGTAGCGCCCCAAACTCATAATGCCACCACGGCCTCGATCTCCACGCTAACCTGCGGTGAGAAGAGTGCGCTGACCTCAACCAGTGAACAGGCTGGCAGCGCACCATCAAAGTAGTCAAACAGCACGGGCCGAAGGGTCTGCAGATCGCCGATATTGGTTAAAAATACCGTTATTTTAATCAGCGCTTTTAGGTTCGCCCCTTCCGCCGCGGTGATGGTCGCCAACTGCTCCAAAATAGCCTGTGCTTGTTGTTGCGTTGCTTGCCCCTGAGCCTCAGTGGCAAATGCCGTCAGCCCGGACACATACAATGTATCTCCATGGCGCACAGCATGGACATAGGGGCCGCCAGGGGGCGGCAAGTGCGGATAATTAATGCGCTTCAATGATGTCATGATTAAAACCCCGAGAGATTAATTAAAAAAATAAACAAACTTGGTTAGGATAGAGCGAAGAACATCGGAAGTACGCTGAGATCTATTGATTTCTAATAGTATCACTAACATTCATTTATAACTGTGAAGGATATTTCAGGGTAATGAATCAAGCCTTAATTCCCTATATGCAACGTTGGCAGTTGCAGCCCGACGGACAGGCTTTTGAAACCCACAGCAGCCTGCTGATGCCGGTGCGCTATCAAGGGGCTCCTGCGATGTTGAAAATCGCACGCGAAGAGGAAGAAAAATTCGGCGGGCTATTAATGTGCTGGTGGCAGGGCGAAGGCGCTGCGCAAGTTCTCGCACGGCACGACGATGGCATCTTGTTAGAGCGCGCGCAAGGGACGCGTTCGCTGGCCCAGATGGTCCGTGAAGGTGACGATCAGCAGGCGACGGCAATTCTTTGTCAGGTGGTTGCCCGCCTGCATGTACCGCGTTCGCAGCCATTGCCGGATCTTATCCCTCTACACCAGTGGTTTAGCTCTTTGTGGCCAGCGGCTCAGGCTCACGGTGGCATGCTGCGCCTGAGCGCTAACGTGGCGGCTGAATTACTGACCAGCCCGCGCGAACAGAGCGTATTGCATGGTGATATCCACCATGACAACGTGTTGGACTTCGGTGACCGCGGTTGGTTGGTGATCGATCCCAAACGTCTCTATGGCGAACGTGCCTTCGACTACGCCAATATCTTCTGCAACCCTAATTACGGTGTCGCGACCGATCCTGACATTTTTTCCCGCCGGGTTGAACAGGTCTGCCAATTGGCGGGGTTCGAACGGCAGCGACTGTTGCAGTGGATCCTCGCCTGGGCAGGATTGTCCGCGGCCTGGTTTATGGAGGACGGCGAGGCGGCGGATATTGATTTCCGTGTAGCCGAGCAGGCCGCACGAGCATTGGGGCTCGCGATACCTGAAGGCGACTCAGGGTTCATCCTGCCAATAATCGAGCGACGCTGAAGGGCGTTGCATATAACGCACCGGTTGAGCATCTTCACGCAGGGCTGACGCCAAAAACTTGCCCGAGTCCGGATATTCCACCAGTTCGGGTTGTTCGCGGGTGCTGATGGAAAGGTATTTCAACGGCGCATCTGACGTGTTGATGATCTGATGCGGGTATTCCGGCCCCGGCGGGATAAAAATAACGTCGCCGGTTTTGATCGGCAGTTGTTCACCCGCAACCCGTAAGCTGCCCGTTCCCTCAAGTACAATGAACATTTCTTCCTGTGCATAGTGAAAATGATAAGGGCAGGAGCGCATGCCCGGCGCCACGATGTCTATGGATGCGCCCAACTTGCTGGCAGCGGTGCCAGTAGCCAAGCGGGCGCCGACGCTGTCATAAAGTGGTGGGCGCTGGTCGTGCGTTTTTTCAACCTGTTCGATATTGCGGATCAGACGCTGAGCTAACAGCGTGGCGTGGTCATTCATGAGTTTTCTCGTGACGGTGTAACCTAATAGTTAACTATGGCGATGGAAAAACCATCCCATCCCTTACTCCCTACGGTCTGCAATGCGGTAGCGCTGAGACGAGGTTCATTGGCCATCATGTCAAAAAAGCGCCGTACACCCTGAACCCGCTCGTCACGGCTTGTTGAGTCGGTAACTGCGCCGTCACGTACGACGTTATCGCCGATAATCACCGTTCCGGGGCGAGACAACGCCAGCGCCCATCGTAAATAATCAGGATTATTGGGTTTGTCGGCATCAATAAAGATCAGATCGAAAGGGGCTTCTTGCTGTAATTGCGGCAGGCTGTTGAGCGCCGGTCCGACCCGTAACGCAACACATTCACTCAGCCCTGCGCGGGCAATATTGTGTCTGGCTATCTCAGCATGGCGTGGATCGGCCTCCAGCGACACCACTAAGCCGCCCGGTGCTAATGCACGCGCCAACCAAATGGTGCTGTAACCGCCTAAGGTCCCGATCTCCAGAATACGCTTGGCATTCACCATCAGGGCAAACAGATGCAGCAATTTGCCCTGATTTGGCGCGACGTCGTGGTCGGGTAATCCTGCTGCGCCGTTGGCAGCCAGCGCCTGCAACAGAGCGTCATCCTGTTCGACCAGTTTGTCGACGAGATAAGCGTCCACTTGCGCCCAGTGGTTATTGTCTTGCATGGTTCACCTGATGTTGTTGGCTATACCAGCCCGGCCGGCGTTTGGGTTGCGGCCAGAACAGGGCACCTTGGCCGCCGCCGGGTATTTGCCACACCGCGCAGTCATAAATGGTGAAGGCATCCCCAAATTTATCCACGCGTAGACCACAATATCCTTGTGCAATCCCTTTCAGCGTGACTTTATCCAGCAATTGCTGACGCTCCGCGCGATCCGCCGGTGAAGCACTCAGTCGTGAAGGCAGCGCGATAAATTCATCAAAGGAATAGCCAAAGCAGTGCTGAGCACAGTGATTGGCATAGGTAAACAACGGGTCGTCGCCGTCCGCGTGAGCCAACAAGCTGTAAGGCGCTTGTTGATGTAACCAGGCGAGCCGCTCGTCAGCGGCCGCCTGCGGGCCGGGTAATCCATCGCCTGTCCAATGGCGGTAAGCGGCGTCAATTTGCTGAATCAGATCAATTTGCACGGAAGATGGCATGGCGGCTCCCTTAACGGCCCATTATGGGCAACGAGCTTTCCCACTTTCAGTTAAGCAGAAGATCACCGAAGGGGAAAAAAATTGCCACATTAACCCATGTGCGAAGGTCGCCCTGTTGGCTTAGCCTCCCGGTAGGCGCTTACGCTGCGGTAACGAGAGGATGATATGGGCGATAGCCCCCCCGATAATTCCCCAGAATGCAGAACCCACACCGAGTAATGTCACACCGGACGCGGTGATCAGGAAGGCAATCAGTGCGGCATCGCGCTGTCTTTCATCTTGCAGGGCGCGTTGCAAACTGCCTGCGATAGTGCCCAGCAGTGCAAGCCCGGCAATGGTATGGATGAGTGCCGCAGGTAATGCGCTGAACAGCATGCTGATAACAGCGCCGAATACCCCGGCCAGCAGATAAAACCCACCTGCGGCCACGGCAGCCATATAGCGACGCTGTGGATCAGCGTGCACATCCGGGCCCATGCAGATGGCGGCGGTAATCGCGGCAATACACACCGAAAACCCGCCAAAGGGGGCTAACAGCAGAGCGACCAGCGCCGTCCAGCTGATCAGTGGTGACGTGGGCACGTTGTAGCCGGCTGCCTTCAGCGTTGCAATGCCCGGGGCGTTTTGTGATGCCATGGTGACAACGAAGAACGGGACGCCAATGCCTAATAACGTTGACCAGGTAAAATGCGGTGCAATAAATTCCGGTACGGCGAAAGTCAGTGGTTGTTGTGAAAGGTGAATATTGCCTTGCAGCGCTGCAATCGCCAGTCCGGCCAGCAGCGTCAACACAATCGCATAACGCGCCAAATAGCGGCGGGCGATCAAATACACCAATCCCATGCCCGCGCTGAGCACGAAATTGACCTGTAATGAGGCGAAGGCGTCGAGTCCAAAGCGCAGGAGGATCCCTGCCAGCATCGCCGCTGAAATAGCCTGGGGAATATAATCCATGAGCCGGGCGAACAACCCAGTGACGCCGCACAGCAGGATCAGTCCTGATGCAAAGATAAACACGCCAATGGCTTCGTTGATCGGAGTACCAGGCAGGCTGGTTACCAGCAGTGCCGCACCGGGAGTCGACCAGGCGGTCAAAATGGGGGTGCGGTAATACAGTGAAAGCCCCAGAGACGTTATCCCCATCCCCAGGCCTAACATGCTCAGCCAACCGCCGATCTGTAACGGCGTCGCCCCTGCGGCAGCGGCCGCCTGGAAGATAATGGCGGCGGAACTGGTGTAGCCCACCAATACCGCTACGAACCCAGCCATAACGGCGGGTAAAGAAAGGTGACGCAGAGAGATGGCAGGGCGCATAACACACTCCAGTAGCAGTTGTGCGTTATAGCGCACGAGAAGAAATGAGCATAGCATCGTGCGTTATAGCGCACAAGTGGCTATAATCAACCGGAATTTCAGGGGAGAAAAACATGCAGGAACTGTCCAGTCATCTGGCTCAGACACTCCGTTCGTTGCGTATGCAACACGGCTGGAGCCTGGCACAGGCAGCTGAAAACACCGGTGTCAGCAAGGCAATGCTGGGACAGATAGAACGCGGCGAATCCAGCCCGACGGTGGCGACACTGTGGAAGATAGCCACGGGCTTTAATGTGGCATTTTCTGCTTTTTTGGAAATATCACCGCTGCAACAGCAGGCGACGCTGCACCGCTATGGTGATGCGCCGGTGTTTAATCAGAGCAACGCCGATATGCGCGTCGTACCGCTGTTTCCGTTCGATCGCCAACTGGGTTTTGATATGTTTGTTATCGATCTGGCCCCGGGGGCTCTCAGCGAGTCTTCAGCGCATGAACCGGGGGTGATTGAGCATGTGATTGTCATTAGCGGTGAACTTGAGTTGGCGGTTGATGGGCAGTGGTATTCGCTGGCGACGGGCGAGGCAATGCGCTTCCAGGCCGATCGCCCCCATGCTTACCGCAATGCCAGCCAACAGACGGTGCGTATCCACGATCTGATCCACTATCCTAAATTTTGACTCAACGGTTGGGGCACAAGCTTTGACTCAGCGTTGTCAAAGACCTACTTTATTGAAAATGAGTCTTATTTATCCAAGAGAGGGAGCTTGATTTTGACGGTAACTCATCGACGCCAGTTTATTAAACTCAGTGTACAAACCGCAGGAGCCGTATTTGCGATGACTTCATTACCCAACAGTATCCGCCTGGCGATGGCGGCAGAAGGGGGCGCTCATGCCACCGATGAATTCCTGTGGCTGGAAGCATTGCAGGGCAAGGCCGCGCAGGCGTGGATCAAGCAGGAAAACCAGCGTACCACTGCACGCTTTGCGCAAAGCGCAGCGTTCCGGCAGGTGGAAAAGCAGGTGTTGGACATTCTGAACAAAGACAGTCAAATTCCGTGGGTCGCCAAGCGCGGGAATTACTATTACAACTTTTGGCAGGATCAAACCAATCCACGGGGATTATGGCGACGGACCACGCTTCAGGAGTACCGCAAAGAAAAACCCGCCTGGGAAACGGTATTGGATATCGACGCACTGGGCAAGGCCGAGGGCAAAGACTGGGTGTTCCACGGTTCACAATCACTGGCACCAGAATACCGTTATTGCCTGGTGGAACTGTCACCGGACGGGGGTGACGCCACCGAAATTCGCGAGTTTGATCTGGTCAGCAAGCAGTTTGTGAAAGATGGCTTTGTCTTGCCTGTGGCGAAAAGCCAGGCGTCGTGGATTGATAAAGACACGCTGTTTGTCGCCACCGATTTTGGCGCAGGATCGATGACCCAATCCGGCTATGCGCGCATTGCCAAGCGCTGGCAGCGCGGTACACCCTTGAGTGCCGCCCAGACGCTGTATGAAGCGCAACCGCAGGACATGGCGGTGTTTGCCTATCACGACCACACGCCGGGGTTTGAACGGAACTACGTGGGCCGTAGCCTGGATTTCTACCGTCGTGAAACCTATCTGCTGACCGCGCAAGATCAACAGGTCAAAATTGATATTCCGGCTGACGCCGAGTTCAGCACACATCGCGAATGGTTGTTGATTAAACCGAGCAGTGACTGGGACGTTGGCGGCGTGCGTTATCCCTCCGGTTCACTGCTGGCGGCGTATTTCGATGATTATTTAGCGGGCAAGCGTGAGCTGACGGCATTATTCACCCCGACGGCTCAGGCTGCGCTGAGTGGTTACAGCGCCACGCGCGATCATTTGATCCTCAGTATCATGGACAACGTGGTCAACCGACTGGAAGTGCTGACGCCGCAGGGCACCACCTGGCAACGCAAGCCGCTGGGCAAGCCTGGTACGATCAGCACCATTTCAGCCGGCGGTATTGATGATGAAACCAATGATTATTTCCTGACCATCAGCGGTTTCCTGCAGCCAACCTCACTGTATCTGGGTAATCTTGATGGCGCTGAGGCAGAACTGCTCAAGCAGGGGCCACAAGACTTTGATGCCAGCGGCTATCAGGTCAGCCAGCATTTCACTGCCTCTAAAGACGGGACGCAGGTGCCGTATTTCCAGATAGCCGCCAAGGGCATCAAATTAGACGGCAGCAACCCCACGTTGCTGTACGGCTATGGCGGATTTGAAGTGTCGTTATTACCGGGCTACCTGGGGGCCAAGGCGCCGACCTGGCTTGAGCGCGGCGGCGTGTATGTGGTGGCGAATATCCGTGGCGGGGGCGAATATGGCCCCGCCTGGCATCAGGCGGCGCTAAAACAAAACCGCCACCGTGCTTACGAAGATTTTGCCGCCGTGGCACAGGATTTGATTGCGCGGAAAGTGACATCGTCACAGCACCTGGGTGCCCGTGGCGGCAGCAATGGTGGGTTACTGGTGGGCAATATGCTGACACTTTACCCGCAGTTGTTCGGCTGTATTGTCTGCGAAGTGCCGCTGCTGGATATGCAACGCTATACCCAGCTGTCTGCGGGTGCATCATGGATTGCTGAATACGGCGACCCAAGCAAACCGGAAGAGTGGGCCTATATCAAAACATTCTCGCCTTACCACAACATTAAGGCTGATGTGGCCTACCCGCCGGTGTTGTTTTACACCGCCACCAGTGACGACCGGGTTAACCCATCCCATGCGCGTAAGATGGCGGCACGCATGCAGAAGATGGGCTACCAGCAGGTCTACTTCTATGAAAATACCGAAGGTGGGCACAGTGCGGCGGCGGATAAAAAACAATCCGCGTTTCATGGGGCATTGGTCAGCGAGTTCATGTGGACTAATCTGAGCGGCAAATCTTCGGTCTGAATCACCAACGACGCGGTATAAAAAAAGCCGGTGCAAATTATTGCCCCGGCTTTTTTACGATTGGAAACCGTCGTCAGCGATTAATTGGCTGCAGCGGCAGCCTGCGCTTTCTTGTTGGTATCTTCTGCGGTGTCCAGCGTCATGCGATACAGCTTCGGCGCCGTCAGCATCATCAGGATGGCGATCACGGCGGTAGCAATACCAATTTGCATAAACACGTGGCTGTAGATAGCCAGTGACGCGTGGGCGTCGTTGACGTCGCTTGGCACAGCGGTCAGACCTGCGACTTTACCGGCAATCAGCGCAGCAGCGGCGGTGGTCAGGAACCAGGAGCCCATGATAAAGCCCATCAGGCGCTGTGGAACCAACTGAGCGACCATTGCAAGGCCCAGGCCGGAGATCATCAGCTCACCGATGCTCTGCAGTGCATAGCTCAGGATCAGCCAGTTAACCGAAACGATACCCTGTTCGTTGGCGAAGCTGGCGCCCCAAGGCAGCACCAGGAAGGCACCGGAGCACAGGATCATACCGAAAGCGAACTTGTGCGGCATTGGCAGACGGTCGCCCATCTTGTTATACAGCGCCGCCAGAATTGGGCTGGCCAGCATGATCCAGAACGGGTTCAGCGCCTGATACTGTTCAGGTTCAAAGGCAATGCCCAGGATGTTGTGCTCAACATTATGGATGGCGAAGAAATTCAGCGAGGTTGGCATCTGGCTGTACAACACGAAGAACACCACCGCTTCCAGCATCAGCAGGAAGGCGACGATCATCTTGCGGCGTGCGGCCCCGTGCAGCGCAAAAGTTTCTTTGGCGAACACAATGACGATACCGATGGAAACGATAGCCAGTGCCCAGCGTGCAATAATCTGGTTGTGCAGCAGCCAGCTGGAAATAGCGACCAGCGCGACCACGCCAACCAATACCATCAGCAGTTTTTTCACCTGCAGCGGTTTAAAGTCAGGCTTGGATCCCTGATTTTTTACCCATTTATTGCACATCATAAAGTTGACCAGGGTGATCAACATACCCACTACGCTCAGAGAGAACGCCACGCTCCAGCCATATTTGGCTGCCAGCCATGGCGTTGCCAGCATAGAGAAGAAGGAACCGATGTTCACCGACATATAGTACATGGTGAAAGCGCCATCGAGACGCGGGTCGTCTTTCTCATAGCAGGTTGACAGCAAGGAGGATGGGTTAGCCTTGAACAGGCCACTGCCCACGGCGATAGTCGCCATACCCAGATAGACCCAGAAGATGTCGTGGCCAGAGTAAGCCACCATGGCGTAGCCGATAGCCAGCACCAGTGCACCCAACACGATTACGCGTTTGGAGCCCAGCACTTTATCCCCAAGCCAGCCGCCGATGGCGACAAAGCCATAGACCAGTGCACTGAAGGAGGAGAACAGGGTAATGGAGTCGGCTTCACTCAGGCCAAGCATTTTGACCAGGTAAACCGCCATGATGCCTTGCAGGCCGTAATAACCAAAACGTTCCCAAAGCTCGATCGAGAAGATCAGATAAAACGCCTTAGGCTGTTTGAACGCGTTCAAACTGACGCTTTCAGGGTGTTTGCTGTTGTTGTTTGCTGTTGACACTGGTACCTCTGATTTTTCACTGCCCCGTCCCAGAGAGACGAGAAATTGCAAAAGGTGATGCAGGACTGCATCCTTCTGCGTTGTTATAGGATGGGATGACGGCGGTTAATGTTCACTATCTTTGTCAGCGAGGCAAGGTGTTTGTCATATCCTGTTACATATAACGTTCGCGAAGTGAAACAACCATGTTGCAAATGTTATGCAGCATTAACTTTCGACTTTATTTGCTTTGCCGAGTTTTTGTTTTGATTAAAAGCTATACGGAATTTAAACAGTGATATATTCTGCTGAATTGGATTTTGGTGGTTCATATCAACAGGTGGGGTGATTAATCCATTGGATTGTTGTGCATATGGTGGGTTTTGTAAAATTATAGAAATTTAGGAAAACAGGGCTGGCGCTTGTGACGGTAATGTGATCTTTAAAACGTGAGGTTTGCCGCAATTTTTGACTAATTTTTCGCTTGAAAATAAGCGGAAAGTGCGTTTTCCACTGAAATCCTCGATAAGACCAAGGTTACTGCTGTTTGATATCACATTTCTGATAAAAAATAGCTCGATGGTATCGGGGGAATGAGGGACGGGCGCAATGTTGGCGCCCAACAGGATTAGGCGTCGGGATAAACCTTCTCTTTAAACTCACAGAGATCTTCAATGATGCAGGAACCGCAGCGCGGTTTACGTGCAATGCAGGTGTAGCGGCCGTGCAGAATCAGCCAGTGATGGCAATCAACCTTAAATTCTGTGGGCACGACCTTTAATAGCTTCTCTTCAACCAGATCCACATTCTTACCTGGTGCAAAATGCGTGCGGTTGCAGACGCGGAAGATATGGGTATCTACGGCAATGGTTGGCCAGCCAAAGGCCGTATTAAGCACCACGTTAGCCGTTTTTCGGCCAACGCCGGGCAGGGCCTCTAACGCGGCGCGATCTTCCGGCACTTCACCGTTGTGCAGCTCCAGCAGCATGCGACAGGTTTTGATCACGTTCTCAGCCTTGCTGTTAAACAGGCCGATGGTCTTGATATAGTTTTTAACGCCGTCAACGCCTAATGCCAGCATCGCCGCCGGCGTATTGGCGACCGGATAAAGCTTGGCGGTCGCTTTATTAACGCTGACATCGGTAGCCTGTGCGGAAAGTAGCACGGAGATCAACAGTTCAAACGGCGTGGTGTACACCAGTTCGGTGGTCGGCTGCGGGTTGTTGTCGCGCAGCCGGGTAAGAATTTCCAGCCGTTTCTGCTTGTTCATTATGCTTTCTCTGCCTGTCCTTGTCCCAGCACCGCTTCGGTGGTTAACGCTTTCGCCGTGCGTGCTTTCATCCGTTCATCAATCAGGTATTTTACGGCCAGCAACAATCCCAACCCGATGAAGGCGCCGGGTGGCAGCATAGCCAGCAGGAAAGGGCTGTCGAAGTGAACGACTTCAATGCGCAATACTTTGGCCCAGCTCCCCAACAGCATATCGGCGCCGTCGAACAGGGTACCGTTGCCCAGGAGTTCACGCATGGCACCCAGAGTAACCATCACACCGGTAGCGCCCAGGCCAATCGCCAAACCATCCAACGCGGATAGGCCAATCGGTTTTTTAGAGGCTACCGCTTCAGCACGGCCGACCACGATACAGTTGGTGACGATCAACGGAATAAAGATCCCCAACGACTGATACAGGCCGAAGGCATAGGCGTTGATCAGCATTTGTACGATGCTCACGGCTGCGGCAATGATCATTACGTAAATCGGGATACGCACTTCATTTGGCACCCAGCGGCGCACGGCTGAAATGGATCCGTTGGTCAGCGTCAATACCAGGGTGGTTGCCAGCCCAAGCCCAAGGGCATTGGTCACGGTGGAGGTCACGGCCAACAGTGGGCACATCCCCAGCAATTGCACCAGGGCGGAGTTGTTTTTCCACAACCCTTGGACAATCAGATCTTTGGCTTCACTCATTCGCTGGCTCCACAGGCAGGTAAGCTATCAAGTTTAGGCGGCAGCGTTTCCATATACAATGCCGTGCGGCGAACGGCGTTGACCACTGCGCGTGGGGTGATGGTGGCACCGGTGAATTGATCGAACATACCGCCGTCCTTCTTCACCGCCCAGCGTTTATCGTCTGGGCCTTCAATTTTTTTGCCGCTGAAGAACGAGATCCAATTCGAGATACGTAATTCAATTTTATCGCCCAGTCCTGGGGTTTCATGGTGTTCGACCACACGAGTGCCCAGCACGGTGCCGCTGAAATCAGCCCCGACCAGCAGCTGAATCGCGCCGGAATAGCCGTCCGGCGCGGTGGTTTCTACCGCGGCCGCGGTGGGCTGACCGTTTTTGCGCGCCAGGTACAATCGATGTGGGGCACCATTACCCAGTGCCGGATCGCTGATCAGGAAACACTCGGTTTGCATGTTGTTGTCGTAGTGTTCAGGCGGAACCACCTGGTCAAGCAGCGCCTTTTGCTGCAAGGCCGCCTGGTGGGCGATGGTTTTCTGCGTCAGACTATGCACCACAGCGGTCAGGCCGGTGGTCACTGCGGCAAACACCGCCAGCGTGGTGCCATGCTTTCTCATTGAATTAAGCATCATGGCTCCTTAGCGATGGCCATACACGCGGGGCTGCGTGTAATGGTCGATAAGCGGTACGGTAATGTTGGCCAGCAGTACGGCAAAGGCGACGCCGTCGGGATAACCCCCGTAAACGCGGATAAGCCACACCAGAACGCCAACCAACGCGCCATAAATAAGGCGGCCTCTCGGCGTAGTAGACGCGCTGACTGGGTCGGTGGCAATAAAGAATGCACCCAACATGCTGGCACCGGAGAACAGATGAATCAGGGGTGAAGCTTGCTGCGCCGGATCAAGCCACCAGGCCAGACCGGAACACACCGCGATGGCTGCCAGCATGCTGAAGGGGATCTGCCAGTGAATCAGGCGGCGGGCCAACATAAACAGGCCGCCGGCCAGAAAACCGAGGTTGACCCATTGCCAACCGATGCCGGCTAGCGCACCACCGAACAGCGGCTGCTGCAAAACCTGTTCGACGCTATGACCGCTGCGCAGGCCGGTTTTGAATCCGTCCAATGGCGTCGCCTGGCTGATGCCATCAATGCCCATTTGCAATTCATGGATGGTGGCACCTTGCGCAGTATGGCCGCTGAAAATAGCCAACAGCGTATCCTGGAATGACAGTGCGGTCGCACGTAGCTCATCCGGCGGCAGCCAGCTGGTCATCTGTACCGGGAAAGCGATCAGTAAGACGACATAGCCCACCATTGCCGGGTTGAACGGATTTTGTCCAAGGCCGCCATACAGCTGTTTAGCAATGACAATGGCGAAGAAGGTACCGATCACAATCATCCACCAGGGTGCTAACGGTGGCAAACTGATCCCCAGTAGCAGGGCGGTTAGCAGGGCAGAGTTATCCGCCAGCCGGGTGCGTACCGGCAATTTACGCAAGGCGAGAATGGCGCCTTCCGCCAACAGCGCGACGATCATTGCCAGAGCGGTTTGCACCAGGGTGCCATAGCCAAAAAAAACTACCTGCGCCGCAATACCGGGAATACAGGCCAACATCACCCACAGCATAATACGGCGGGTGCTTTGCTGGTTGTGGGTGAAAGGAGAGCTGGCGATGTGCAAGCCTTTGGTGGTTGCGGGTTGTACCGGCCTGAACTTCATAGAATAACTACACCTATCTTTACCGTATATTGGCAAGTTCAACGCGCCTCTCAACGGAGGCGCAGGGAAAATTATAGCGCTGCATTCTACCTGAATCACTGCAAGGGTAATACGTCTTAATTGTAGGGCTATTAAGCTTTTAGCACTGCGCGTGTGCCTGGGGTTGGCAGGCAAATGGCGCGATTGGATTTTTCTTGGTGATAAAACCGGGATAGCTTGGTGCAGCAATCGTGAAATAGTCGTCATCACTGACCGGCGACAGGCAATATCCACTGGATTAATCGGGGGGATTAGGCCCCGTTTTTCGCACAAAATAACAACTTTTGCATAATCTATGTGGGTTATTATCCCGAGTATTATTAAGTTAGTGAATGTATATTAATGACTAATGAAGATGTATTTTTTATTGAAGAGTTAATTGAGTGGGTTGAGATACATCTGGAGAAACGGCCAAACCTGGACGAAGTCGCGCGCATTTCCGGCTATTCCAAGTGGCACCTGCAACGTAAGTTCAAACGTATCACCGGTATTCAACTTGCCACCTATATTCGCTCACGCATTCTGACGCGCGCCGCGGTAGCGTTACGTATTACCCATCGTTCTATTATCGATATTTCAGACGAACTGGGTTTCGATTCCCAGCAAACCTTCACTCGGATGTTCAAACAGCGTTTCGACACCACGCCTAACCGTTACCGTTCGATGGAGCGGTGGGATGTGAAGAACCTGATGCCGCGCTTTAGTTTTGATGCCAACTTTGCGGCTGACTACTACCCAGAGGTCAAGCGCCTGACCCTGCCGGATATGCAATTGGTTGGCTACTCACGTCAGTTGGATTTTGTCGGAGAGACGGAGATCGAACATTCGTCTTGTATGGCGATGAAAGATGAAATCTTTACCGATTTCTTCCGCGGGCTTAATGTCGATTGCCACCGTGTTTACAGTATTCACTCTGTCCGTAATCGAGGGGGCAGCGAATGTTCCGCGACGCACATCATGGCGGTGGATCCTGAGAATAAAAAAGACATTTTGTCAGGTTATCATATTGATAATATCCCTATTGCCGGGCGTGAGTATATCTCCATCAATCATTTGGGCACCGCGAAAGAGTGTTCACAGTTCTTTGCCTATCTGAGCACCCATGTGATGCCAGGACTCCGGCATGAGGTGAAAGGCAGCATTGAAATGGAAATTATTCAAACCAAAGAATGGAATCAGGATTCGAAAATGCGTCAGATCGACGTTGATTACACCTATCTGATTTCTATCGACTAGAGGGCGTCCCTGTAAGCGGAGCCGTCAATTGGGTTCAGCTAGCCTCATCATGGTCGCCAGCGACACTGACGTATAATAAGGCATTGAGGCGCCCTGGATACTGCAAGGCGCCTCATTTCGTCACTCTTTATCCATTTCTGCCGTGGTCAGACTCTGCGCGGCCTTTTTAGCTTTGACGCGTGCGATGGCCGCCGCAACCGCCGCCTTGCGCGGGTCCTCTTCTGTCACTGTGGCAGCGGATTCGGCCGGTGTGTCAACCGGGGCTGCCTGCTGCGCGGCTTTCTTGGCTTTGGCACGGGCGATGGCCGCCGCAACCGCTGCCTTGCGCGGATCCTCTTCTGTCACTGTGGCAACGGGCTCGGCCGGTGTGTCAACCGGGGCGGTCTGCTGCACGGCTTTCTTGGCTTTGGCACGGGCGATGGCCGCCGCAACCGCCGCCTTGCGCGGATCCTCTTCTGTCACAGTGGCAACGGGCTCGGCCGGTGTGTCAACCGGGGCTGCCTGCTGCGCGGCTTTCTTGGCTTTGACCCGTGCCAATGCCGCCGCAACCGCCGCCTTGCGCGGATCCTCTTCTGTCACAGTGGTAACGGACTCGGTTGGTGCTTCAACCGGGTCCGCCTGCTGGGCGGCCTTCTTGGCTTTGACTCGCGCTAATGCCGCAGCCACTGCCGCCTTGCGCGGATCATCGCCTTCTGCAGCGGCACTCGGTGTAGGGGTTATTTCCTGCAGGGCGCGGCGTTCGCGAGCCTGCGCCTTGCGAGCCTCGCGGGCAGCAATCATCTCGCTGTTGTCCGGTGCGTCACCGCGAATAGTGCCCGTCGCCGGTGCAGCATTCTTACTGCGAACCCGTGCCAGGGCAGCCTGAACGGCATCCTGATCGCCATCGGTTAATTTAACCGCCGCTTTCTTGTGGCGCTCTTCGCGTGCCAGTTTTTCACGTTCGAGACGCGCCAGCTTGGCTTCATAACGTGCCTTGGCTTCCGCCGTGCGTGCCGCTTCCTGATCGATGGCTTTGATCTCTGCCTTTTCCTGGCGGTAGTACTGCACTAGCGGAATATTGCTTGGGCAAACAAAGGCACAGGCACCACATTCAATGCAGTCGAACAGATTATGATTGCGGGCTTTTTCGTGTTCTTCGCCGCGGCTGAACCAGTAAAGCTGTTGCGGTAACAGACCTGCCGGGCAAGCGTCAACGCACAAGCCGCAGCGAATGCAGGATTGTTCGGGTTCCTGTGGCGCCATTTCACTGACGGACGGTGCCAGAATACAGTTGCTGATCTTCACGATCGGCACGTTAAGCGCGGGGAGGGTAAAGCCCATTAGCGGACCGCCCATCACCACCATTTGCTGGGGCTGGGACTGAAAACCGGCAAACTTCAGCAGGTGTTGCACTGGCGTACCAATGCGTGCCCACAGGTTGCCCGGTTGGCTCAGGGCTTCGCCGGTCAGGGTCACCACGCGTTCGATCAGGGGCTCACCGTCGACAATGGCGCGTTTGATCGCAAAGGCGGTGCCGACGTTTTGCATGAGCACGCCAATCGCGGAGGAGTGCTTGCCGTGCGGCACTTCTTTGCCTGTCAGGATCTTGGTGAGCTGCTTGGCGCCACCGGAAGGGTACTTGGTCGGGATCACGCGCAGGGCAATGCCGGGCTGGTCACGTAACGCATGTTTTAACGCGTCGATCGCTTCGGGTTTATTGTCCTCGATACCGATCAGGGTGACCTTGGGTTGCAGCAGGTGACGCAGGATTTGCGTGCCTTCGATAATTTGATCGGCATGTTCCTGCATCAGACGATCATCGGCAGTGATATAAGGTTCACATTCTGCGGCATTCAGGATCAGGGTTTCCACCCCGTTCATCCCCCCTTGCAGCTTGCTGGCGGTCGGGAAACCGGCACCGCCCAGCCCGGCGATGCCGGCCTGATGAATACGTTGGATCAATTCGTTCGTTGCCAGTTGGCGGTAATCCGCCACCGGCGTGCGCTCGCACCAGCGGTCTTCGCCGTCAGGCTCAATGATCACGCACAGCTCTGCCAACCCTGATGGGTGAGCCGTGATATGCGGTTTGATGGCGCTAACGGTACCGGAGGTGGGGGCGTGCACGGGGACAGTACGGCCACGGCCGACGGTCAGCGGTTGGCCTTTAAGTACCCGATCGCCCGTTTTGACGCACAGCTCACCTTCCGGCCCCAGATGTTGTTGCAGCGGGATAACAAAGGTGTCAGGCAGTGGAGCGACACGCAGCGGCACTCCGCTGGACAGCGTCTTCATTTCCGGTGGATGGATCCCGCCGTCGAAATCCCAAATCCGGTCTTTTTTGAAGGCGGCGAACAAATTAAGCATGTTGCTCCACGTGAATCACTTGCACCGGGATCGTCTTCATATCCCACTTCCAGTTGGCGGTAGTGGTGGCGACCGGTCTCATTTCAATACAATCGGTAGGGCACGGCGCAACACACAGGTCGCAGCCGGTACAAAGATCGGTAATGACGGTATGCATGGCGCGGGTGGCACCGACGATGGCGTCCACCGGGCAAGCCTGAATACACTTGGTGCAGCCGATACAATTGGCTTCGTCGATATAGGCGATCTGACGCACAGGCTCGACAGCGGCTTCGCTACCCAGCGGCTGTGGTTCGACGTTGAGCAGCTCGGCTAATTTCAGCATCACTTGCTCGCCACCCGGCGCGCATTTGTTGATCATCTCACCGTTAGCCACGGCTTCGGCATAAGGGCGGCAACCGGGGTAACCGCATTGGCCACACTGACTCTGGGGCAGGATCTCATCGACCTGCTCGGCCACGGGGTCTTCTTCTACTTCAAAACGGCGTGCGGCAAAGCCCAGCACCAGGCCAAACAACAGGCCGAGCGCGCTCAATGCCGCAATCGCAATCCATAACGCGGTCATTAGAATTTCACCAGCCCGGTAAAGCCCATAAAGGCCAGTGACATCAGCCCGGCGGTGATCAGCGCGATGGACGAACCGCGGAAAGGGGCCGGTACGTCGGCGACAGCCAAGCGTTCACGGATCGCAGCGAACAATACCATCACCAGTGAGAAACCTGCGGCGGCGCTGAAGCCATAGACCGCAGACTGCAGGAAATTGTAGCCGAGGTTGACGTTAAGCAGCGCAACGCCCAGTACCGCGCAATTGGTGGTGATCAACGGCAGGAAAATGCCCAGCAGGCGATACAGTGCCGGGCTGGTTTTGCGCACAACCATCTCGGTAAATTGCACCACGACGGCGATCACCAGAATAAATGACAGCGTGCGCAGATACACCAGATCCAACGGAACCAGGATAAAGGTGTTGATCACCCAGGCGCTGACGGAGGCCAGCGTCATAACAAACGTGGTAGCCATCCCCATACCAATGGCGCTTTCCAGCTTTTTGGAAACGCCGAGGAACGGGCACAGGCCAAGAAACTTCACCAGGACGAAGTTATTCACCAGTACGGTGCCGACAAACAGGAGCAGGTATTCGGTCATTGCGATGCCTAAAAAAATAAAAGCCGCCTATTATCGGGAATTGGCGGCCTGACCACAACATAGGGATAGCAGGGTTATTGCCCTTTTTGCCCATTTTTGGCGAATATTTACACAATTACTCGCACAAAACGTGCCACAGCCGAGGCTAGCGCTCGGTAAAGGTACCTTTGACCCGTTGTGAACGCTTCATATAAGGCACCAGCAGCGCCGCCATTAACAATGGCCAACCCAAACTGCGCACAGCCAACTCATCCGGTACCGGCGCAAAGGCAAAGGCTTTCACCGCCAGCAACACGGTGATCAACAGCCACAAGAGGAAGAGTTTGGGGAACCGCAGTGATCGGTGGCAGAACAACCAAAGCAGCCACAGGGTAAAGCACCACATCGCCAGCGTCGTCAGCACCGAAAAATACCACTGCATGCTAAAGGCCTGGGCGTTGGTCAGCAGGTATTCGCGCGATTCCGGCATGAAAATGGCCATGGCATACAGGAGCAGCATCAGGCTGGCACTAAGCAGGGTGACGATCAGATAGGCCATTGGGGCCAGCAACCAACCGCCGATACGGGTGTATTCAGCTTGAGACATAAACGGCTTCCTGGGTAAGACATGATTCAATGAGACAGCCGCATAGCTTAGCGGGTAATGCGGGCTTAGTCATCAATATCACGTTATACCCTGCATACTTGAAGCTGCCTCTTTGTTGGTCTCCTGCGCTTACCCCGGTCACATACTGCTTGTTGGCTCCGGGGGATGCGCTGAGTTGCCGCCGCGATGCAATTTCAATTATTTGGGGTACAGATGTCAGGGAGCGTTTGGCTACCGGCAGACTGTTTTGCTGCCGGTAGCGGGAAGACTAACGGCGGTTAAGTTGGTAGTAGGCGTCGTTCCAGCGCAGCGCATTTTTGAATGCCGGAAGGGTGGTTGCCTGATCGATTAACAAAAACTCGATGTTATGCATTTCGGCATACAGCTGTAACAGTTCGGCATCCAGCGCCTGTGAGAATACGGTATGGTGTGCTCCCCCCGCCAGGATCCAGGCTTCAGCGGCAGTGGCCAGCGTGGGTTGAGCCCGCCAAATGGCACGTGCCACCGGCAGTTTTGGCAGTGGATGCGGCTGTTCAACCGTGTCCACCTGATTGACCAGCAAACGGAAGCGATCGCCCAGGTCAATCAGGCTCGCGTTAACGGCAGGGCCGGCCGGGGTGGAGAAAATCAGCCGCGCCGGGTCGGCCTTGCCGCCGATTCCGAGAGGGTGGATATCCAGCAGCGGTTTGTGTTCTTTGGCGATCGACGGACAGACCTCCAGCATGTGTGAGCCGACCACTAAATCGTTACCGGGTTGGAAGTGGTAGGTGTAATCCTCCATAAATGACGTGCCACCGTTTAATCCGCTGGCCATGACCTTGAGAATGCGCAGCAAGGCCGCAGTTTTCCAATCGCCTTCGCCGCCAAAGCCGTAACCTTGTTGCATTAGGCGCTGCACCGCCAGCCCCGGCAGCTGTTTCATGCCATGCAGGTCTTCAAAATTGGTGGTGAAAGCCTGGAAGTTACCCTGTTCAAGGAATCGCTTCATGCCCAGTTCGATCCGCGCGGCATCGATCAGGTTCTCTCGCTTTGCCCCGTTGATCTTCGCAACGTCACTTAACACATAGCTGGCTTCATACTCTTCAATCAGCGCATCCATATCGCCACGGCTGACTTCATTGATGACGCTGACCAAATCGCCGATACCATAGGCATTGACCGAGTAGCCAAACTGGATCTGGGCGCCGACCTTGTCGCCCTCTGTCACCGCCACTTCACGCATGTTGTCACCAAAGCGAGCCACTTTCAGCTGCTGGCTGGCCTGTTTGGCTGCGGCTGCGCGCATCCATTGGCTGATGCGTCGGTGTGCCTCGGGATCCTGCCAGTGGCCGGCAATCACGCTGTGCTGTTGACGCATACGGGCGCCAATGAAACCAAACTCACGGCCGCCATGAGCCGTTTGGTTAAGGTTCATAAAGTCCATATCCATGCTGTCCCAAGGGACCTGGGCGTTGAACTGGGTATGGAACTGCAGCAGGGGCTTGTGGAGGATGGATAATCCTGCGATCCACATTTTTGCCGGTGAGAAAGTGTGAAGCCAGGTCAGAATGCCGATGCACTGTGGCTGATAGTTGGCGTCACGGCACAGAGCGGTGATTTCATCCGGTGTGGTGACCAACGGTTTCAGCACCAGTTTTACCGGCAACCTGGCTTCGCGGTTAAGGCTATCAACCACCTGCTCGGCGTGAGTTCTGACCTGTTGCAACGTTTGCGGGCCATAAAGGTGTTGGCTGCCGATGGCGAACCAGACTTCGCGCTGTTTAAATGCGTCCATTAAAAACTCCTGAATTGTGTATTGGGACTGATTTGCTGAACCGCGGGTTGGGACGGATACCCGTAATAGTTGGCGTTGCGTCGGTATCTAAGCGCATTCCCGGTGAGGTGACCGGGAATGCGCAGGAAGCCAACGGGGGGCCACGTCACGTATCTTGGGCGTAGCGTGGCTCGGCGGCCTGGCACCATTGCTGATAACGCTGATAAAGTTGTTGGTAGCGAGCGACACGCTGTGCGTCTGGCTGTAAGGTGCGTTCGATGTCACAGGCCATTTGGCGTTGGGCGTCGGGCACACTGCCAAAACGGCCCGCGGCCACGGCGGCGAAGATCGCCGCGCCCAACGCACAGCACTGATCAGAGGCAACAATGTGCAGCGGCCGGTTCATTACGTCGGCGCAGACCTGCATGATCGCCGTGGATTTACGCGCAATACCGCCCAAGGCCAGCACGTTATCGACCGGGATCTCCTGCTGTTCAAAGCACTCCATAATGGCGCGGGCGCCAAAGGCGGTGGCGGCAATAAACCCGCCAAACAGGGTCGGCGCATCGGTACCGAGATTGAGATCGGCTATCACACCTTTCAACCGCTGGTTAGCGTAAGGGGTGCGACGGCCGTTAAACCAGTCCAGCACCACCGGCAGATGGTCCAGTGAAGGAGCCTTGGCCCAAGCGTCGGTCAGTGCCGCCAGTAACCCCGTTTCAATGTCTTGCAGCTGTGGCCGCAATTGAGGGTGATTTTTTGCGGCTTCACGCAGCGGCCAACTGAGCAAACGGCTGAACCACGCATACATATCGCCAAAGGCTGATTGTCCGGCCTCCATGCCGATCAACCCCGGCACCACGCTGCCATCGACCTGGCCACAAATGCCTTGAATGGCACGCCCGTCTGCCCGTTTGCGATCGGCGATCAAGATGTCGCAGGTAGAGGTGCCAATCACTTTTACCAAGGTATAAGGCTGGGCACCCGCACCGACGGCACCCATATGACAGTCAAAGGCACCACCGGACAAGACCACTGTCGTCGGTAATCCAAGGCGTGTGGCCCATTCAGGGCTCAAGGTACCCACCGGCAGGTCGGCGGTGTAACAATCTTCAAACAGTGGCCAAGGCAAGTGCTCAACCAACATGGGGTCGAGGGCAGCAAAAAAGGCTTTTGGTGGCAGACCGCCCCAGTCGGGGTGCCACAATGTCTTGTGGCCCACGCTGCAACGCCCGCGTTTTAGCTGATGTGGTGCGGTGGTGCCGGACAAAAGCGCCGGTACCCAATCGCACAGTTCCACCCAGGAAGCGGCCGCCCGGCGAACCTCGGCGTCTTGGCGCGTGACATGCAGGATCTTGGCCCAGAACCATTCGGCCGAGTAGACGCCGCCGATATAGCGGGAATAGTCGGGGAATTCACCGCTGCGGCACAGCCGATTGATGGCGTCGGCTTCTTCGAGGGCGGTGTGATCTTTCCACAGGACAAACATGGCGTTTGGGTTGTCGGCAAATTCTGGCCGCAGCGCCAATACCTGGCCTTGCTCGTCTATCGGCGCCGGCGTGGAGCCTGTTGAGTCAACGCCAATGCCAATCACCTGCAACCGTTGCTGCGGGGTCATACGTTGTACCAGACCGACAATGGCCTGTTCCAGGGTTTCAATATAGTCGAGTGGGTGATGGCGGAAACGGTTCTCCGCCGCATTGCAGAATTCACCGCGTTGCCAGCGGGGATAATAAACCACCTCGGTATCCAGCTCCGCACCGTCCTGGCAGTCAACCGCCAAAACCCGTACCGAATCGCTACCGAAATCCAATCCCAGGGCAATAGCACCTGCCGTCATGATGTGACTCCTGATGTGTTAACACGCTGTGACAACCATAGGAGCCGAAGCGGTGGGCAGGTGAGGAGCCGTTGGCTGGAAGTATGCACTTTTCTGCTTCACGCAGTGGTTTTGTGATGGCTGTCATAAGTTAGCGCTTGGCGAAACTCGCTAAATATATGCACATATCTGCTGTATTCCACGGATGTGATAGCGCTCTACATTTAAGTAACAAATACCCGCTAAAACTTAAGCCGTCTTACCCTTGCCGTGGGTGAGTGCCGCGATATATGCGACATACCGACGGTATAAAACCTAATGATAACGTTTTCACCGCGAGCGGGTTTCGTCGCCAAAGAGAACAAAATAGCGGAGAGCATCATGCATAAATTCACTAAGGCGCTGGCGACACTGGGTCTGGCGGCCGTTATGTCACATTCAGCTATCGCCGAAACGATGAAACTGGGTTTTTTGGTCAAGCAGCCGGAGGAGCCGTGGTTCCAGACAGAATGGAAGTTTGCGGACAAGGCCGGTAAAGATCTGGGTTTTGAGGTGATCAAAATCGCCGTGCCGGATGGGGAAAAAACCCTGAATGCCATCGACAGTCTGGCGGCCAGCGGAGCCAAGGGCTTCGTGATTTGTACGCCGGATCCGAAGCTTGGATCGGCGATCGTTGCCAAAGCGCGCAGTTACAACCTGAAGGTGATTGCCGTGGACGACCAGTTTGTCAACGCGAAGGGCAAGCCTATGGACACAGTGCCCTTGGTGATGATGGCCGCCACAAAAATCGGTGAGCGCCAGGGCCAGGAACTGTGGAAAGAGATGAACAAGCGCGGTTGGACACTGCCGGATACCGCCGTGATGGCGATCACCGCCGATGAGCTGGACACCGCCCGTCGTCGTACCGGGGGTTCCATTGCGGCGTTAAAGGCTGCCGGCTTCCCAGAAAAGCAGATTTATAGGGTACCGACCAAATCTAACGACATTCCGGGGGCGTTTGACGCCGCCAACTCAATGTTGGTGCAGCATCCGGAAGTAAAAAACTGGCTGATCGTCGGGATGAATGACAACACCGTGCTGGGCGGCGTTCGCGCTACCGAAGGCCAGGGGTTCAAAGCGCCGAACGTGATCGGCATTGGTATCAACGGCGTGGATGCGGTCAGTGAATTGTCCAAGGGGCAGGCGACCGGCTTCTACGGTTCACTGCTGCCAAGCCCGGATATCCACGGTTACAAGAGTATTCAGATGTTGCATGACTGGGTCGAAAAAGGCGTAGAACCGCAGAAATTCACCGAAGTGACGGATGTGGTGTTGATCACCCGTGACAACTTCAAAACCGAACTGCAGAAAAAAGGCCTGATGTAATCCCCGAGCCGCCCGCAGCATTACGCCGGGCGGCATTGTTGACTGCAGGAGGAAAACGCTATGAGCGCCGCATTGCCGTATCTGGCATTTAAAGGCATAGGTAAGACCTTCCCGGGCGTGAAGGCACTGGATGACATCAGCTTTAGCTGTCAGGCCGGGCAGATCCACGCGCTAATGGGAGAAAATGGCGCCGGGAAATCCACGCTGCTGAAAATTCTCAGCGGCAATTACGCGCCAACCCAAGGGGAAATTCAGCTGCAAGGCCGGGCGGTACAGTTCACCAACACCACCGACGCCTTGAATGCAGGGGTCGCGATTATTTATCAGGAACTGCATCTGGTGCCGGAAATGACGGTGGCGGAGAACATTTATCTTGGCCAGTTACCGACCAAGCGCGGGCTGGTGGATCGCAAACTGTTGCGCTACGAATCCCGGCTACAGCTGGAGCACCTCGGGCTGGATATCGATCCGGATACGCCGTTGAAATACCTGTCGATCGGCCAGTGGCAGATGGTGGAAATCGCCAAAGCGCTGGCGCGTAATGCCAAGGTGATCGCTTTTGACGAACCCACCAGTTCGCTGTCCGCCAGAGAGATTGAACAACTGTTCCGCGTGATCCGTGAGTTACGCGCCGAAGGGCGGGTGATCCTGTACGTTTCGCACCGTATGGAGGAGATCTTTGCCCTCAGCGACGCCATTACGGTATTCAAAGATGGCCGCTATGTGCGCACCTTTGATGATATGCGGCAGGTCGATAACGCACAGCTGGTGCAGGCGATGGTCGGGCGCGATCTGGGCGATGTGTATGGCTATCAACCACGTGAACTGGGCCCGGAGCGTTTAGTGCTTAAAGGGCTTAAAGCGCCGGGTGTCAGAACCCCGATCGACTTGAGCGTACGGGCTGGGGAGATTGTAGGGTTGTTCGGTCTGGTCGGCGCGGGGCGCAGTGAACTGATGAAGGGCATTTTTGGTGCTACGCGCATCAGCGGTGGTCAACTGATGCTTGATGGACAACCGATCGCCATTCGTTCACCGATTGATGCCATCCGTGCAGGCATCATGCTGTGCCCGGAAGATCGTAAAGCAGATGGCATCATCCCGGTGCACTCGGTCCGCGACAACATCAATATCAGCGCGCGACGTAACAGCATCCGCGCTGGGTGTTTGATCAACAACGGCTGGGAAGCCAGTAATGCCGAACACCACATCCGTGCGTTGAACATCAAAACCCCAAGTGCCGAGCAGCTCATTATGAATCTGTCTGGCGGTAATCAGCAGAAAGCCATTCTCGGCCGTTGGTTATCCGAAGAGATGAAAGTGATCCTGCTGGACGAGCCGACGCGTGGCATAGACGTGGGCGCCAAGCATGAAATTTACAACGTTATTTATCAACTGGCGCAGCAGGGCATTGCGGTGTTGTTCGCTTCCAGTGATTTGCCCGAAGTACTGGGATTGGCGGACCGCATTCTGGTGATGCGGGAAGGCGCCTTGTCTGGCGAATTACTGCATAACACGGCCAGCGAGGAAAAAGCCCTCAGCCTGGCAATGCTACGCACCCCTGATATTGCCCCTGATGCCGCTGCGGCGGTGGCCTGATTGTGAAGGAGAAAGAGATGTCGACCCTAACGACCGATTCCGTAAAAAACCGCAGCGGCCAAGGGCTGGCGCGGATTTGGGACAGCTACGGCATGCTAGTGGTGTTCGCGGCGCTGTTTATCGCCTGCGTGCTCTTTGTGCCCAACTTCGGTTCCTTCATCAATATGAAGGGGCTGGGGCTGGCAATTTCCATGTCCGGCATGGTGGCCTGTGGCATGCTGTTTTGCCTGGCTTCCGGTGATTTTGACCTGTCTGTCGCGTCAGTTATCGCCTGTGCAGGCGTCACCACCGCGGTGGTGATCAACATGACCGAAAGCCTGTGGATCGGCGTAGCGGCTGGCCTGCTGTTGGGCATGGTCTCTGGGTTGATTAACGGTTTTGTGATCGCCCGGCTGAAAATCAACGCGCTGATTACCACCTTGGCAACCATGCAGATTTTTCGCGGGCTGGCCTACATCATTTCTGACGGCAAGGCGGTGGGTATCGAAGACGAACGCTTCTTTACCTTGGGGTACGCCAACTGGCTGGGATTACCTGCGCCGATTTGGATCACCGTCGCCTGCCTGATCTTGTTTGGTTTCTTGCTCAATAAAACCACCTTTGGCCGCAATACGCTGGCGATTGGCGGCAATGAAGAGGCTGCACGTCTGGCCGGGGTACCCGTCGTCCGCACCAAGATCGTGATTTTTATGCTGTCTGGGCTGGTTTCCGCCGCTGCCGGCATCATCCTGGCATCACGCATGACCAGCGGCCAGCCGATGACATCGATCGGTTATGAGTTGATCGTGATCTCCGCCTGCGTGCTGGGTGGCGTGTCATTGAAAGGGGGCATTGGCAAAATTTCCTATGTGATTGCAGGTATCTTGATTCTTGGCACGGTAGAAAACGCCATGAACCTGTTGAACATCTCGCCGTTCTCGCAGTACGTGGTACGTGGCGTCATCTTGCTGGCCGCGGTGATTTTCGACCGGTACAAACAACAGGCCAAACGTACGGTCTAGAAAATCGAGAACCCTGTTCACAGTTCTGTTAACTGCCCGGGTCGTTTTCCACCGGGCATCTAAGCTATAGGATCGTTACCTAAGCCGTTCCGGGAGGACAGATGTATCATCGTATGGCACAGGAACCGCAGCCAAACCCGTTGTTACCGGGTTATACCTTTAACGCCTATTTGGTAGCGGGGTTGACGCCGATCATGGCCGACGGCCCACTGGACTTCTTTATCGACCGCCCAGGCGGCATGAAGGGTTATATTCTTAACCTGACCATCAAAGGTCAGGGCAAGGTATTTGACGGCGAAGACACCTTTCACTGTAATCCCGGCGATCTCCTGCTGTTCCCGCCCAAAGCGGCGCATTACTACGGCCGTTCACCGGACAGCGATTGCTGGTACCACCGTTGGGTGTATTTCCGTCCACGGGCCTACTGGGCCGACTGGCTGGAGTGGCACAGCAAGACCCATGAGGTCGGGCGGTTGACGCTGCCGAACAATAACCTGTTGCTGGAGTTCGACCGGCTGTTCGCCAATATCGAGCAAACCCAACGTTCTGGCCGTCGGTTTGCCGAGGAGCTGGGGATGAACTTGCTGGAGCGCCTATTGCTGCGTGCGATGGAGGAAGATCCACTGAGCCCCCAGAGGATCATGGACCCGCGAGTGATTGAAGCCTGTCAGTTTATTACCGGCAACCTGGCCGGGGAGTTACGTATTGATGAGGTGGCGCGCCACGTCTGCCTCTCGCCTTCACGGCTGGCGCACTTATTCCGTGAGCAGGTGGGCATCAACATTCTGCGTTGGCGGGAAGATCAGCGGGTGATCCGTGCCTAGTTACTGTTGCAGACCACACAAGAATCTATAGCCACGATCGGGCGGGTGGTGGGCTATGACGATCAGCTCTATTTTTCCCGTGTGTTTCGCAAACGCGTGGGCGTGAGCCCGAGTGATTTCCGCCGTCGCAGCCTGGAGATTAATTATCCGGCCAGAAATGAGCGTGAATCGGCTCCTCTGGCGGTTACAAGTTAACATTAAATTTACTTCTTGTTCCTGCCAGCATCATGGTGTCAAATCTGATGGGTCCCTACTCGATAGATTTCACGTTCAACCAGGCGGCAAGCGTGTGAATTCCCAAGCGCATACTCAAGTAAGTGACGGGGTTGAGCACGAGCAGCCAACAAGGTTGTGGTTTGAAAGATGAAGAGTATTTTGCGAGCCAGTAAGAGGAAACACCATGGCAGAGAAAATTCGGGTTGGATTGGTCGGTTACGGCTATGCCAGCAAAACCTTTCATGCGCCATTGATCGTCGGTACGCCGGGCGTAGAGCTGGCTGCCGTATCCAGCAGCGATGCCGGTAAAGTGCACGCTGATTGGCCGTCTATGACGGTGGTCAGCGATCCGCAGGCGCTGTTCAACGACACGTCTATCGACCTGATCGTCATTCCTACCCCCAATGATACTCACTTCCCGCTGGCACAGCAGGCCATGGCCGCCGGCAAGCATGTGGTGGTGGACAAACCGTTTACCGTGACGTTGTCACAGGCACAGGAACTGAAACAACAGGCGGAGCAAAGCGGCAAGTTGTTGTCAGTGTTTCACAACCGCCGATGGGACAGTGATTTCCTGACGCTTAAAGCGCTGCTGAAAGAAGGTGTACTTGGCGACGTGGTTTACTTCGAGTCTCATTTTGATCGCTTCCGGCCGGAGGTTCGCCAGCGCTGGCGTGAGTCAGGCGGTGCCGGCAGCGGCATCTGGTATGACTTAGGACCGCATTTGATCGACCAGGCACTGCAATTGTTCGGCAAGCCGGACACCTTGTTTGTCGACCTGGGGGAACTGCGTCCAGGCGCGCAATCGGTGGATTATTTCCACGCGGTGCTTAATTACGGGAAACGTCGCGTGGTCTTGCATGGCACGGTGCTGGCGGCAGCGGAAACTGCACGCTATATCGTGCACGGTACTCAAGGCAGCTTTATCAAATTTGGGCTGGATCCGCAGGAAGACCGTTTGAAGGCAGGCGAGCGTCTGCCGCAGGCTGACTGGGGTTACGATATGCGTGATGGCGTCGTGACATTGTCACGCGATGGGGTGTTGGCGGAAAAACCCTTGCTGAGCCTCCCTGGTAACTACCCGGCGTATTACGCGGCAATCCGCGATGCGATTAACGGTGAGGGTGACAACCCGGTACCGGCTGCCGATGCCATCAAAGTGATGGAAATGATTGAGTTGGGCATTGAGTCGGCGAAACAACAAAAAGCGCTGCCGGTAGCCTAACTGTCGCGTTTCATTCTCCGGGTTCGGCGTGCTGAACCCGCTTTACTCTTCGAGGGATCCCGATCCATGTCCTGGTTGCAGCGTCTGCGTATTGATAAATTTTTGCTGGTATTGATTCTGGTCGTGATTATCGCTTCGGTTTTCCCCTGTGAAGGCGTATGGAAAACCTTCTTTGATCACCTGACCACTGCGGCTATCGCGTTGTTGTTCTTCATGCATGGCGCCAAGTTATCACGTGAGGCGATCATCGCCGGGATGAGCCACTGGAAGCTGCATTTGATGGTGTTTCTCAGCACCTTTGCGCTGTTCCCGTTGCTGGGTGTGGCGATGAACCTGATGGTGCCAGGCTTGATGACACCCACGGTGTATTTGGGCTTCCTTTACTTGTGTGCGCTGCCGGCGACGGTCCAGTCGGCGATTGCTTTTACCTCGGCAGCGGGTGGAAACGTGGCTGCGGCAGTATGCAGCGCTTCGGCATCCAGTATTCTTGGCGTTTTTCTCTCGCCGTTGCTGGTGGGGGCGCTGATGCATACGCAAGGGGGGGATACTGACGTGTTGCACGCCATTGGTTCCATCATTTTGCAATTGATGGTGCCGTTTGTGGTGGGGCATCTGGCAAGACCGTTGATCGGCAAATGGGTCGATCGTCACCGTAAACTCATCAATCTCACTGACCGTTCATCGATTCTGTTGGTGGTATATACCGCCTTTAGCGCAGCGGTGGTGGAAGGCATTTGGCACAAGATCGACGGCTGGTCACTGTTGACCATCTTGGCGATGTCATTGGTGCTGCTGACGGTGGTGTTGGTTATCAATACCTATGCTGCGCGCTGGTTAGGCTTCAGTACGGCTGACGAGATCACTATTGTGTTCTGCGGTTCGAAAAAGAGCCTGGCAAACGGCATCCCGATGGCCAACGTGTTGTTCCCGGCGGCGGCAGTGGGGGCAATGGTGTTGCCGCTGATGATTTTCCATCAGGTGCAATTGATGGTGTGCGCCGTGTTAGCGCAGCGCTATGCGCGCAAAACCGCCAAGCAGCGGGCGGACGTGTTGACGGCGAAATAAAAAATGAGGACGTGGGTAAAATACTCCGTTGTTTCATTGAAGGGGCGCTGCATGCTGCGCCCATTTGTATAATCAATGGGTTAAATCGGGTCGAACATGTTCGACCCCTACCGGTTTAGCCCTTAAGCGGGTTTATCAGCAGCCACAATGGGCGCGAAATAGCGCCCATTGCTCAATTCAATCAGCCCGGACTTTATCGCGCAGCGCTTGTTTTTCCTGCTCGCTGAGGAACGCCATTTTCAGGCCGTTTTCCTGGGCGGTACGGATTTCAGCCGGGGTCAGGCCCGCTTGTGGCGCCGCCACAAGGTACTCGTGTTCAATTTCGATGCCCTGAACCGCCGGATCGTCGGTATTGATCGACGCCATGACGCCGTGACGCAAGAATTTGGCCAGCGGATGTTGCGCCAGAGAAGGCACGGTGCTGGTCTGAATGTTGGACGTCAGGCAGGATTCGATCCCAATGCCGTGTTCCGCCAGGAAGTCCATCAACGCCGGATCTTCAATCGCTTTTACCCCGTGGCCGATACGCTCGGCACCCAGCTCACGGATCGCCTGCCAGATGCTTTCCGGGCCGGCGGCTTCGCCTGCGTGCACGGTGATGCGTAGACCCGCATCACGGGCGCGGTTGAAGTGATTGAGGAACAGACTGCCAGGGAAACCCAGCTCGTCACCGGCCAGATCCAGCGCTGTGATGCCGTCGCGATGTGCCAATAAACCGTCCAACTCTTGCAAGCAGGCGGCTTCGCCAAAGGTGCGGCTCATGATGCCGATCAGACGCACATCAATGCCAAAATCTCGTGTTCCTGAACGAATGCCATCAATGACGGCCTCGACTACGCCAGCCACGGGCAACTGGTGCTTCATCGCCATGTAATACGGCGAAAAGCGCAGTTCGGCATAGTGCAGGCCGGCATTTGCTGCATCTTCAACGTTTTCGTAAGCGACGCGACGACAGGCGTCTACATCGCCCAAGACCGCTACGCCCCAGTCCAGCTTTTGCAAAAAGCTGATCAGATCCGGTTCTGCATGGGTGATTTGCACGTGTGGGCGCAGTGCGTCAAGTTCGTTGGCGGGCAGAGCAAGGTTAAATTGACGCCCCAGGTCGAGAATGGTTTGCGCGCGGATGTTACCGTCAAGGTGACGGTGGATGTCGGTCAGCGGTAAGCGGGAGTCAATCATGATGTGCACTCGTTATTTTGTTGTAGGTAAAGTGCAGATCAGTATAAAAACAAATTGATGAAAATTTCCATATCGTTGCATAAAAAAGTGACGGCAATCACATTAATGAGAGTGATTGCCATTTTTCTGCGCTGAGGTTGAAGAAAAAGCCCCCGCGTTGATAGAGGTAACAGATCTCAGCCCACCTTCAATGCTGAGAGGCGTTCATCATGATGCTCGCCGATGCCATGCTGTGCCAACCAATGCTTAACCCGACTGATATCCAACGGCTGCGCCTGATCAATACGGAGCACCGGTCCCAGGGCCAACGGCATGGCGCGATCGGCCAGCGCACGCAGTTCGGGCAGGTATTCCACTCCAGGGTGGCCTTTAGGGCGCTGCCCGGCACGTGCTGCATAGCGTTCGGCTGCCAATTCACCGGATATTTGGTTCCACACCTCCAATACCTGGGCCACGCCCGCCTCGCGCAGGTACTGGTTCAGCTGTTCTCTGGGCTGAAAGCCGAACCAGGCATCAATAACATAGATGCAGCGCAGTGGCGCCTGCGCCACCATCGACCAGATGGCCTGATAAGCGGCGTAACCCAGTTGCCGGTTAAGCTCGCGGTCAACGTCACCCAACCGTGCCATAAAAGGCTCTTTGATACCGTCGAGGGAGAGATAAGGCAAAGTAAAATGCTGTGCCAACGCGTGGGCAAGGGTGCTTTTCCCTGAAGCCGGAACCCCATTGACCAAAATAACGGTTTTACCGCCGGTCACTGTTGTCGAAGTCATAATATCTCCACCACGTCTTGCCAAAGTTTTGCGGCGCGTAGCTGGTCGAGACGCTGCTTGTTATCCAGCAAGTCCACGATTGCGCGCAGGCCTTCTTCGATATGGCTGTTACTGTCGGTCGCGCCGAACAAGATGACGATGTCGGCCTCCTCACTGTCCTGGAAGGTGATAGGTTGCTCGAGCAACACCATGCTGAAACAATTCTTTATCACGCCGCACTCTGGCCGCGCATGAGGAATGGCAATGCCTTCGTCGAACACGTAATACGCACCATGGGCCAGCGTATTGCTGATCACCGCCTGATAATAGGATGCGTGGATATAGCCGTTATCGATCAAGGGGCGTGCCGCCAACGCTATGACCTTTTTCCAGTCGGTTTCCTGCACACCGACCTGTATCGCACCGGCCTCTATCAACAGTTGTTTAATCGTCATCATGTTCCCTCAGAGAGACTTCCTGATAATATTGCGGAGCTCATCCATTTTAATAAAAACAGCATCGATATGTTGGCGATGGTTTTTATTTTTGGCATAAATCTTTAACGCGCGATTATAGGTCAGCATTAACGTCTTATGAATTTCGCTGTCCGCCGGTGTTGTTGCCAGTCGCCGCTCCAATGCGTCAATTTCGGCTGATATTTCATTGGCTTCATTATCTTGTTGATGGGGATTAGGTTCTTTATCCCGCCGGCTTTTCATAAAATTAAACATAACCATCTCCAGAAATTAGGCATAAATTTTCCAGCCCCGACGGGCGCCGGGGCACCAGGGTTGTGGGTTTTATAAAAAAGAAAGCGGGGCAGTGATTATTTAAACAGACCGATCTTTTCCGTTAATACCTGGGTAACGGCATTATTGGCGGGGATCAGGAATTTGCGCACGCTGTCATTGACCTTGCCTTTTTCGAATGTGTGTTTGCATCGATCGACCCATTGCACGTTCATCTCGGTACCCACATTAACTTTCTCTATGCCCCCGGCCACCGCGCGCCGCATATCTTCATCGCTGACGCCGGTGCCACCGTGCAATACCAGAGGGGTACCGGTGGCCGCGGTGATTTCCGCCAGACGCTGATGCTGAATATGTGCTTTGCCGGTATAGAGCCCGTGAACGGTACCTACCGACACCGCCAGCATATCGACCCCGGTTTCATCAACAAAGCGTTTGGCATCCTCCACCGTGGTAAAACAAATGTCTTCTTCTGCCACGGCTTTGCCGTCTTCAGAGCCGCCGATGGCACCCAACTCGGCCTCCACCGACACGTTGCGCTGACGTGCAATGTCGATCACGCGACGGGTATTGGCGATATTCTCATCCATTTCCAGGTGCGAACCGTCATACATTACCGAACTGAAACCGGCGTCAATCGCCGTCTCGATGGAGGCAATGTCAGAGCAGTGATCCAAATGCAGACAGGTGGGAACATCCTCGCTTTGAGCCAGTGAGCATACTGAATCAACCAGCAATTTATAGCCTAAATACTCGGCGGTACCGGTCGAAATCTGGATCATCAACGGGCTGTGCATGTTTTTGGCCGCTTTGAAAAAGGCCGGTAACATCTCCAGGCAGTGGAGATTAAATGAACCTATCGCCTTAAAATCACGGGCTTTGGCCACGGACAACAGCTCGTTGAAATTATAGAGTTTCATGGACTTTTTCCTCATGGTGCTTGGTTGATTTACCGTTAACAAACCACGCAATCAGCGTGACGAAGACGATGAACAGGGCGATGAACAACCAATTGCCCTGGAAAGCATGTCCCATCACCAGCCCACTGCTGATGACGTCGGAGTCGCTGAAGGTCACGCCGACAAAGCCATAACTTTCCAGCATCGGTACCAGAATGGCCGGCAGGAAGGTGATAAACAGACCGTGAACCACGCCACCAATCATGGCGCCACGACGCCCCCCCAGCGCATTGCCGAAGATGCCTGCGGTGCCGCCGGCGAAGAAGTTGGTCAGCAGGCCTGGGAGGATCATCGCCAGGCCGAACATCGGGAAAACGATCATGCCGATGATTGAGCCAAGGGTGGTGGCCAGAAAGCCGACGATCACCGCATTGGGTGCGTAGGGGAACAACACCGGGCAGTCCAGCGCCGGTTTGGCATCCGGCACAACCCGTAGGGCGATGCCCCGGAAGGCGGGTACCAGCTCATTGAGCAGCAGGCGTACGCCGCTGTAGAGGATAAATACGCCGGCGACAAACTGGATGGCCTGCATAAAGGAATACATCAAGTAGTTCATGCCGCCGGCATACTGAGCGATATACTGCGGACCGGCAGCCAGCGCCGGGATCAGATACATCGGGATCATCACCACTGCCATCGACAGGTAGGTGTCCTGCAGGAATTTGAAGTTATCGGGCAGCTCCAAATCCTCGGTCGAGCGGGAGCCCTTACCGACCACCTTAGCGACGGCGGCCTGTACCAGGTAGCCGATGGTGCAAAAATGCCCCAACGCCACGTCGTCTGAACCGGTGATTTTGCGTACCACCGGCTGGGCCAGCGCAGGCATCAACACGGCCATCACGCCACCAAATATGCCGCCGGTCAAAACCAGCGGCAAGCCGGTGAGCCCGGCCTTGTAGCCGATTACCGCACCAATGGTGGCCATCCACAGCAATGCTTGTCCGGTCAGAAAGATGTATTTGAACGGGGTAATGCGCGCAATGATGATATTCACCGCGAAAATCACCATCAGGGTTAACGCGACCTCTGAGCCCAACTCGCGGTTGGCCAGGCCGGCGATGGCGGCGACGTCGGTGATATAGCCGGTCATGCCGAAACCCTGAGTGAAGATGCTGTTCAAATAGGTCAGAGCGCCGACAATAATGTTGATGCCTGCCATCATGATCAGGAAGCCCAGCAGGGTTTTGAAGGTGCCTTCGGCCACTTTGCCGACGGACTTCTTCTGCAGCAATAGCCCCAGCATGGCGATAAAGGCCACCAAGATAGACGCCTGGCCCAATAAGTCTTTGACGATAAAGTCAATCAGGCTATTCATGGTGGGCTTCCTTCATGTCGCGTTCTTTCAGGAAGGCCACAATCTTTTGCTCAATTTCTGCCTTATCGGTGAGCCGGTGCAGAATAATAACGCGTTTCTTTTCTTCTTCGCTGGCATCGGCATTTAAAATATCGGCGAAGGTTTTTTGGGTAAGAATAATATCTGATTTAAAGGCACTGGCCTCGGAGATAGTGGTGTGATCAATATCCGCCTCAATCTCTAATTTTTTCAGCACCGCTCTTGCGCTCATTTCGATGGCAAAGCTGGAGCCGAGGCCACAGCCACATACGCACAGTATTTTAAGCATGGGTATCTCCTCAGATTATATTTAATTGCCTGGCGAGTTTGTAATGGTGTCCTTCTGTATCAACCAAACGTTTTTGCATACTGATTAGATCAATGGGAATGGGTTGATTGCTGGCATTAATAATGATTGCCTTGTTCTTCATGCCTGAATTAATGCACCTGACCACTTCACTGGCCATAATAGTGCCCTGGTAAATTTCTTCACCGGTCGGGTCTCCATTGCGCAGACCGTAGCCCATAATAGTTTTACGAATGCGCACACCAATCTTGGGTTCCAGCTGCTTAATCATGGTATCGATGGCGCCTTGAAAACCGGGTGAGTATTCTTTGGTATAACCCTCGGAACACAAAATAATGACGCTGTTTTGCTGTTCCAACCGCTGAGTTATTTTTTCTGCCAGCTGATTTAAGGCATATTGGCATTCCGGGATAAGGGCAAAGTCCGCATTGGACTTGATCGCCGATTGCAGTGTCAATTCCCCGCAATAACCGCCCAGCAGCTCTATCATAAACACCCGCCCAGGCAGGGCACGCCCGGTGTTCCTCAGTTTGGCGACTTCTTTTATCACCTGTTCGCAGGCAGTAGAAAAACCAATGCTGTAATGACTGCCGAAAACGTCATTGTCGATAGTCATCCCTACGCCGAAACAGTTAACGCCAAACTCGCTGAGTGTATTCAAAAACTGCAGCGATCCATCGCCACCGGCCATAATAAGCACGTCTATGTGCAAAGCCTTAAGCTGCTTATGAATGGTTTCATATTCGTCAGCAGCCAATTTCTTGGCCGTACGGCCGGAAGACATTATTGGCATCGATGAAATCGAGAAGTCAACCAAGTCACGCTGGGCAATAGGATGATGCTGGTTGGCCAATAATCCGGGTATGCCGCCGTCAAACAGAATAATATCGGCCTGCGCTAGCCTTGCGACCTGAAAAATAAAACTATTGATACCTGTCACATCGCCGCCGCTTATTACTACACCAATTTTCATATATCCGTCCCCAGCCTGTTCTGTGGAACTCATTGTCATTTTTGGCATCGGTAAAATTTGCAATGGATATCACAAAACAATCACAAATATTTTTGTCATTAGGCTTGACAGGTAGAGTGAGGGGGATGGTTTTGAGAGGGAGGTCTCATTTGTATTTGGCGCTTTTAGCGAGTGCGTGATTACTATTAATTAAGAATCAATGCGTTATGTTTGTTTTTCTCTAAAGCGGTTTATTTCATCATCAACGACGATGCAGCAAAAAATAAGTTTAATGAAATGTGATAACTCTCGCATTTTTATCCGACGCGCAGAGAATAACGCGAATAAATACGTGGCGAGCCTGAATAACCACGTATTTATTAAGTCCTTTAAGGGTGGCGTTTATTCATGCTCTTATCACCGTCAATCCGGCCTGTTCCAACGGACCTGTCAGTGCAGCGTCGGTTGAACGTTCGACGATAACGCTTTGCGCCAGCGTGATATCGCCAATGGCATATTGTGAGGCGGCATTGAGTTTAGCCGCAGAAGCCAACACGACGGTTTCTGCCGCTCGTGCCGCCAACGCGCGTTTTATATAGGCTTCTTCAAGATCGCCGGTGCTCAAGCCCGCGGTGGGGTGTACGCCGGTCACACCCATAAAGTAGATGTCAGCGCGGATATGCGACATCGCCTCCACGGCCGCGGCTCCCACGCTGACGATCGAATGTTTGTACAGCCGCCCGCCGATCAGTATCACCTCAACCTTGGGGTGTTCGACCAGGCCAACGGCCACGCTGGGACTGTGGGTGACAATGGTGGCCTCCAGCGTGGGGGGCAGTTGCTTCACCAATTCGGCGGAGGTGGTGCCGCCATCCAGGATCACGACTTGCCCGGGGGATATCATCGCTGCGGCTGCTTTGGCAATGGCCCGTTTGGCGGCAGACTCCTGCCCATTCCTTTCGGCAAAGGGGGCAATGGCCGGGGAAACAGGCAGTGCGCCGCCATGTACCCGTTGCAGCAAACCTTCGCTGTCCAATTCACGCAGATCGCGTCGTAGCGTGTCTTCAGATAGCCCAAACATCTCGCTGAGCTGTTTGGCCAGCACCTGTCCGTCTTGGGCCAGTTTTTCCAGAATGATTTTTTTACGTTGGCTGGTGAGCATGGTTTTTCCCGTTAAATTTGCACTGCACGAAATATCTTGATCATACACGAAAGTGCACGATAGTATCAATTTCCTTTCCTGGTTGTGGAGTTAACCAACATGACTGCTACCCAAGATCGGGTTCGTATTGTCGAAACCCGAGTGCTGTCCGACGACTGGTATCTGCTGAAAAAAACCACCTTCGATTTTTTACGACGTGATGGCGTATGGCAAAGACAGAGCCGTGAAACCTACGATCGCGGTGACGGTGCGACCATTTTGCTGTTTAACCGGCAAGCGCAAACCGTGGTGTTAACACGCCAGTTCCGTTTTCCGGTGTTCGTCAACGGCCATGATGGGATGTTGATCGAAGCCGCTGCCGGTCTGCTGGACAATGCGTCACCGGAAGAACGCATCCGTGCCGAAGCAGAAGAGGAAACCGGCTATTTCGTGCAACACGTGCAGAAGGTCTTCGAGGCTTATATGAGCCCCGGTTCGGTCACTGAGAAATTACATTTCTTTGTCGGTGAATACCACGCAAACAGCCGAGTCAGTGACGGGGGGGGCGTGGAAGCCGAAGGCGAGGATCTTGAAGTGCTGGAACTGCCGTTAACGGAAGCGTTGCAGGCCATTCGGCAGGGGATAATCGTTGATGCCAAAACCATCATGCTATTGCAGTTCGTTGCTCTACATCACACGTTGGATAATACACGATGAAGTCTCAACTGATTTTGATTGCCGGTCCTTATCGTAGCGGCACGGAGGGCGAACCGCAGCGAATTGCCGCGAATTTGCAGCGGTTGGAACAAGCAGCGCTTGCGGTCTACCAGCGTGGTCACGTGCCAGTGATCGGTGAGTGGTTGGCATTACCCTTGGCCGCAGCGGCCGGTTCCACGCAGCATGGTGACGCTATTTGCGAAGAATATCTGTATCCGGTGGCCCACCGGCTGATTGCCCAGTGCCAGGCCATTTACCGCATCGAAGGCGCCTCAGCGGGTGCGGATAACGACGTGCGCCTGGCAAATGAGCGGGGATTGCCGGTGTATTACCGTTTGGACAATATCCCGCAGTTGGCGCAGTAAGTAGGAGAAAAGGCAGGCTTATACCTGATGCTGGTCACGTAAGGTGATTTTTAGCGAGCTCACCGTTCTTTTCGGTCGATAAACAAACAACGCACTATGCAGCTCATGCGCCTCGACCGAGCAAGGGACCCAAGGCGGGGTCCCTTGCAACCCGCGCCTTTGCCCACTCAGACGGTTGGCTGAGCCAACGGCTCTCACTTCATCACGCCGCATCACGGCCGGCTACGACAGGCGTCCCTGCCTGTCTCGCCTGAAACCGCCGTCCATGGCGGTTTCGCCTATGCGTTGTTCTTGCGTTCGACGTCTTCAAGGGCGCCCAAGACCCTGCTTATCTCATCATGTTCACGGCCTTGGGTCACTGAGCCTACAGAGGCCGAATAAAAAAATGCCAATCGGACCTTACCGATCGACATTTGGCTTATACCTGCCTTCCGATCGGTCAGATCATGCCTCGTCCAACACAAACGTGAGCCCATCGATCAACTTGTCCATTCCGGCCTCGACCTTACTGCGCGGACAGCCAACGTTTAAGCGCAGGAAACCACGGCCTTCCTCACCGTAGGTGAAACCGGGCATGATGGCGACCTTCTCGCGCTCAATCAGTACCTGTTGCAACTGACGATCGTCAATGCCCAATGGCCGCAGATCGATCCAGGCCAGATAGGTCGCCTGTGGCGGTTGCCACCCCAGTGCAGGGAATGCCTGATTCAACCGTTCGGCAACGTAGGTCAGGTTATCCTGCAGGTAATCGCGCAATGCGTCCAACCAGGGTTCGCCGTGGCGATAAGCGGCAACATGCGCCGCCACGGCTAACACCGCGGGTGAAGACAATCCATCGCGAGCTTTTAACTGTTGCGTGTAAGCGTCGCGTGCAGCGTCCTCACTGATAAAACCGTAGGCGCCGGTCAATGCCGGTATATTGAAGGTTTTGGAACCCGACGTCAGCAAGGCCCAGGGTGTGGTGGCAACCTGGCTCCATGGCGTATGGCGCTGTTCTCCCCATACCATATCCATATGGATCTCATCGCTGATCACGCGCACACCGTGGCGTTCACACAGCTCGGCCATCTGTTGCAGTTCCTCTACGCGCCACACTTTTCCGGTAGGGTTATGCGGGCTGCACAGCAACAAAACTTTGGTTTGCGGCCGTGCCAACAAGGCTTCTAGGTGTGCCATGTCACACCGCCAATCATTGCCGTCCTTATGCAGGGGACAGGCCAGCAGTTGGCGCTGATTGCCGAGGATCACTTTGTAAAAAGCGTCATAAGCGGGGGTATGGGTGACCACGCATTCACCCGGTGCTGACCACTGGCGGATCAATTGCGCCACCATGTAAATCACCGATGGCCCATAGACCGCCATGCGGGTGTCAATGGCGGTATTAAACCGCTGTTGATACCAGTGGCGTACTGCACCAAGGAAATCCTCATGCTGCCAGCGGCTGTAGCCAAGTACGCCATGCTGCAGGCGCTGTTGCAGCGCCTCGATAATGCAGGGGGCAGTGGCAAAATCCATATCGGAGATGGTGAACGGCAGGAGATCATCGCGGCCAAAACGGTCGGCGATGTAATCCCATTGCGTGCACCATGTGCCGTGCCGGTCAACCGGGGTAGAAAAATCAAACATGTGATGCTCCCTGCAAGGGTGCAGCAGGTTGTGCTGCAGCTATCAGTGAGTCTAATTCATCTTTCACTGATTGCACCTGTGGCCCGATCACCACCTGCAGATTGTGCTCGTTAAGGTGCACCACACCAATGGCGCGATTGGCTTTTAACGCGGCGTCATCCACTTTGCTCATGTCGTCAACCGACAGGCGCAAGCGGGTGATGCAGTTATCCAGTGAAATAATATTCTCACTGCCACCCAGCGCCGCCAGGATAGCCGGCACGTTATAGCCTGATTTGCCGACCGCGCCGACAGGTGCGCTCTGGCTGCCGGCAGACTCGCTCTCACGGCCCGGCGTCTTGATGTTAAAGCGCTGAATGGAGAAGCGGAAAATGGCGTAATAGGCGGCGAACCAAATGGCGGCGACGATCGGCACCAGATACCACTTGGTGGCGGTGCCGTGCAGGATGCCGAAGACGACAAAGTCGATAATATTGCCGTCAGTATTGCCGATGGTTACCCCCAGCAGTGCCATTACGGTAAAGCCCAGCCCGGTGAGAATGGCGTGGATGAGATACAGGAAAGGCGCGACAAACAGGAACAAGAACTCGATCGGTTCAGTCGTACCGCCGACTACGCAGGCCACCACACCAGAAATCAGCAGCCCTTTAATTTTATGGCGGTTTTCAGGTTTGGCACAGTGGTACATCGCCAGTGCCGCGCCTGGTAGCCCGCCGAGGAAGGCCGGCATTTTGCCTTGTGACAGGAAGCGCGTCGCGCTTTCGGCAAAGCCGGTCGTGGTTGGGCAGGACAGCTGTGCCTGGAAGATTGTCAGTGCGCCGCTAACGGTATGACCGCAGACATCCAGCGTGCCGCCTGCTTCGGTAAAGCGGATCAGCGCCACCAGAATATGATGCAGCCCAAATGGCAACAGCAGCCGCTCGCCAGTGCCGAAGATCATCGGTCCAAAAGCGCCGGCCCCGTTAATCACCCAGCCCAGGCCGTTGATACCCGCGGCAAACCACGGCCAGATCAACGGAATAATCAGCCCACACAGGCCCAGCACAACGGTCGTGACGATTGGCACAAAGCGAGTGCCTCCGAAGAACGCCAGCGCATCCGGCAAGCGAATGGTATTGAAGCGCTCATGCAACAGATAAACGATAATCCCGACGATCACTGCGCCCAGGATCCCGGTATCGATCGACTGAATGCCGAGGATGTTCTGGATATTGTTGGCTTTCAACACTAACGGATCGGTCGTAGGCAAAATACCGGTCGTGGTCAGGTAGAAGTTGGTAGCCAGGTTCAATACGGCGAACCCGACAAAACCGGAGAAGGCGGCGACGCCCTTGTTTTCACGCGCCATGCCCAATGGAATAGCAATGGCGAACATCACGGGCAGGAAGCTGAAGGCAAAAGAGCCGATCTTGCTCATCCAGGTGAACAGTAACTGGAAGGCAGGATGGCCAATAAACGGCAGTAGGGTGATGACATCACGGCTACTCAGCGAACTGCCGATCCCCAGCATGATGCCACAGAACGACAGCAAGGCGACGGGCAGCATGAATGTCTTGCCCAGACTTTGGAAAAACTCCCAAAGCGTTATTTTTTGTTTTTTAGATGCTGGCATAACCGACGGCTCCTGGCGAAAAAATGTGCAAAAGTGGTGTGTGCCCTGTTAGGTAAAAATAAGATAAAACGTTTTACCTAGCAAAAATGCGCCGCTAATCACAATTCCAGCGTGCGCTTTGCGGCGACAATGCTGATGCCAGTAAAACGTTTTACTGGCCAAACAGATTCGGTATACCATTTGCTTCAAGAGACATATTCCGTTGTCTTTCACGTCATTGCTCAGTCGTGTGAAAGGAAATGGGGACAGAATGCCCAGGATCGGGCTCGCAGAGGTTACGACCATCAAAAAGATCACCATTACCGATGTCGCCCAGCAGGCCGGAGTCTCTGTGACCACGGTTTCGCTGGTGCTGAGTGGCAAAGGGCGTATTTCACCCACCACCGTGGCGCGGGTGAGTCAGGCGATTGAACGCTTGGGCTATGTGCGTAACCGCCAGGCTGCGACCTTGCGTGGCGGAGAGTCGGGGGTGATTGGACTGATCCTGCGCGATATCTGCGAGCCGTTTTATGCGGAAATGACGGCGGGGCTGAGCGAGGTGCTGGAAGCGCATGGCAAAGTGCTGTTTCTGACCCAAAGCGGCCGCGACGGCAAGGGGCTAATGCGGTGTTTTGATACGTTGCTGGAACACGGGGTTGACGGCATTGTGCTGGCGGGGGGCGTCCGTCTGGCCGAAGGGTTGAAGGAAAAAGCGGCAGAACAGGGGGTGCCACTGGTCTGTGCAGCACGCTCTAATGGGCTCGAAGGGGTTGATGTGGTGCGGCCCGACAATATGCAAGCGGCTAAAATAGCCACCGAATTCTTAATCAAACGTGGGCACAGCCAAATCGCTTACCTGGGGGGTGAGAGCAGTTCTCTGACGCGTGCCGAACGGCTCGGGGGATTTTGTTCCACGCTGGTACAGTATGGCCTGCCTTTCCGCTCCGATTGGATTATTGAGTGTGACTGCCATCAGCGTGCGGCGGCGGAAGCGGCTGAACATTTGCTGCGGCAACACCCGAATATCAGCGCACTGGTTTGCCACAAGGCATCGGTCGCGTTGGGGGCCTACTTTGGTATCGTGCGCAGTGGGCGCAGTATCGGCTCGGAAGGGGTCGACACCTACTACGGCCAGCAGGTGGCGTTGATTGGCTTTGGCGATGTGCCCGAAGCCGAACTGACCGAACCGCCGTTGACACTGGTTTCCAGCTCGGCACGTGAAGTGGGCCGCAGTGCCGCTTCACGCTTGCTACAACGGATTACAGATGCCGGGCTGCCGCCGCAAAACGTCATCCTGCCACCGATGCTGATCAAACGCGGCTCGGCCTGATCTCAATTCTGCTCATCGCTGGCCTGTTGCAATAGCCAACTCACAAACATTTTCATCGCTGGCGTCATATCGCGTGATTTCAGGTGGGTGAGCCAATACCCGCCTAAATTCGCTTCGGCGGTGAAAGGGCGTTGCAGAATGCCTTCCCGGAGCTCGCGGGTAAACATACACGCCGGGGCTAACGCCACGCCGCTGCTGTGAATTGCACCTTCCACCATCAGCCGAGACGAGTCAAACACCGGGCCGTTAATGCGCCAGGGGGGGATCCCTGCTGCGGTGAACCAGCATTCCCATTCGTCTTTGCGGTAACTGCGCATCAGCCGCTCGTTTTGCAGATCTTGCGGTGTGTGCAGCCGTTCCGCGACGTCGGGCGGACACAACACGGTCAGTGGCGCGTCAAACAATTTAACGTTATGGGTTGCTGGCCATCGGCCCTCGCCAAAACGAATAGCAAAATCCATCCCGTCAGCGGACAGATTGACCAGGTTATTATTGGTCAGCACCCGCAAATCGATAAACGGATGTGCTTCTCTGAAGGCCGCCAGGCGGGGCATGAGCCAACCCACGGCAAAGGTGCCGACCACGGCGACCGTCAGCACTTCATGGAAATGCCCACCTTCAAACTGCTGCAACACCGATTCAATACGATCAAAAGCATCCGTCAATATTGGCAGCAGTGCCTGTCCTTCCTCGGTCAGGTCCAGCCCGCGCGGCAGGCGACGGAACAGCTGAATACCCAGCAGTTGCTCAAGCGTACGTACCTGTTGACTGACAGCGGCTTGGGTTACACTGAGCTCCAGCCCGGCGCGCGTAAAGTTCAGATGACGGGCGGAAGATTCAAACGCTCGCAGTGCATTCAGGGGAAGTCGGTTGCGCATAATGATAGCCATAAGTTTTTCTTTATGCTGGCTGAAATTATTATCGCTTGTCAAGGCAAGGCTAAACCCCGATATTTTGCGCAACTGTTGCGGAAGTCACGCAGTCAGAAAAGGAATCGCATCACCACCCAAGGATATCCGCGTGTTGAATGACAATAAAATCTTTTGCCATCGGCCGATACCCTGCAACCCATGAGTTTTTACATGATGAAAATAAATCGCCTGGCGGCCGCGCTGCTCGCCACATTAATCTTGCCTGCTGGCCATGCTGCCGATAAAGCAGACATTGACGCCATCGTTCAACCGCTGATGCAGAAATACGGCGTGCCGGGTATGGCAATCGCCGTGTCGGTAGAAGGAAAACAGCAGTTCTATCACTACGGCGTTGCGTCCAAACAGACAGGTAAACCGATCACCAACCAAACGCTGTTTGAAATCGGTTCATTGAGCAAAACCTTCACTGCCACATTGGCTGCCTATGCCCAAAATGAGGGCAAACTGTCGTTCTCAGAGCCCGCCAGTCGTTATCTGCCTGAACTGCGCGGCAGTGCATTTGACCATGTCAGCTTGCTGAACCTGGCGACGCATACCTCTGGATTACCGTTGTTTGTGCCCGATGAGGTGACCAACAACGCACAGCTGATGGCCTATTATAAAAACTGGCGACCGCAGCACCCGGCCGGCAGCACGCGCGTTTATTCCAATATGGGTATCGGCATGCTGGGGATGATCACGGCGAAAAGCCTCAACCAGCCGTTTGCCAAGGCGATGGAACAGACTCTGCTGCCGGCACTGGGCATGACTCATACCTATATCCATGTTCCTACCGATCAAATGGCCAATTACGCACAGGGTTACGACAAGCAAGATAAACCGGTGCGTGTGAACCCAGGCCCACTGGACGCCGAATCCTATGGCATCAAGTCCAACGCCCGCGATTTGATTCGTTATCTGGATGCCAACCTGCAACAGATCACAGTGGCGGAAAAATGGCGCAGCGCACTGGCTGCTACCCATGTCGGTTACTACAAGGCAGGGGTTTTCACCCAAGATTTGATGTGGGAAAACTACGCTTATCCGGTCGATTTAACCCGTCTTACCGAAGGGAACAACGCGGGGATGATCATGAACGGCACCCCTGCAACGGCGATCACGCCACCACAACAGGAACAGGCCGCCAGTTGGTATAACAAAACCGGCTCGACCGGTGGGTTCTCAACCTACGCCGTATTTATCCCATCGCAAAAAATCGCCGTGGTGATGCTGGCAAACAAATGGTTCCCGAATGATGATCGGGTTGCGGCGACCTACCGCATTGTTCAGGTATTAGATAAGAAATAATCACCGCTGGGGCGCCACGGCGCCCCAGTTATCATATTAACGCCAGTCCCGATTACCGTGATGCAAATAAGGTAAAATGCACAGGCGTGCCCCTCTCGTTAATGCCCTCTCAATTCACCCTGCTGAACGCCAACCGATCGCCATTTCGCCCAAAGAGAATCCCCTCGTGAACCACTGTTCATGACGGACCACCATTGGCCCCGAATGGGCTACCTGACCATTTTTGCCATCGATGAAATTATGATTGTCTTCAGGCGTTGGGGTTATGCTGCTGAGCCCGTTTTTCACGCATAAAATCAATAAATACCCGCAGCTTGAGCGGCATATGCCGATTGGCGGGAAAGTAGATGAAAAAGCCAGGGAAGTCACCGCTGTAATCCGCCAGAATCTCCACCAACTGCCCATTATTGAGCTCGTGTTGTACGGTGCTGGCAAAGCGTTGGGTGATGCCCAAACCGGCCAGCGCGGCGTCTTTAATCAATCTGTCCTCGTTAAAGATCAGGCTGCCACTGGCTTCAAGGGTCAGCTGCCCGCCGTCCTGCCTGAAGTACCAAGGTTCAAATTTTCCACTGCCGGGGAAGCGGTAGCGCAGGCAGTTATGCTCGCTCAGTGCCTGGGGAGTCAGCGGTGTGCCGTGCTGTGCCAGATAGCCCGGCGTGGCAATGATCACACGCCGTTGGTCCTTGTCGATCGGCACCGCAACCATGTCTTTTTGCACCATGGCACGCATACGGATACCGGCATCGAAATTGTCCAACACCAGATCGGAAAAATGGTCGTCGGTAAACAGCTCAAGCTGCACCTCAGGGTAACGCGCCAGAAACTCCGTCAGATAAGGCATCACCAGTAACGACGCGGCCAGCTGCGGCAAGGTAATACGCAATAAACCGGAAGGGCGGCCGTGCAGGCTACGGACGTCATCAGCAGCTACGTCTATTTGCCCCATAGCAGGAGCCACTCGCTGGTAAAAGAGACGGCCTTCATCGCTTAGCCGAACCGACCTGCTGGTACGGTTAAACAAACGTACACCCAAACGTGTTTCCAGAGCCTGAATGTTTTGTGACACGGCGGGTGGGGTGACGCCAAGGTGATTAGCGGCCTGGGTAAAACTGCCTAACCGGGCCACAGCTTCAAAAAACGGCAGTAACTGCAACAGTGAGCTCATCTATCGATAATCCCTGCTTAATGATTCGTTAAGTAACCCGGTATTTAATTTTATAATAATCACTTTAGACTGATTTTATTACCCCTCAGAGAGCAATAAAACATGTCGACAGTGAATCAGTCATTAGCAGAAAGAGTTCAGGCGGTCAGCCTGCGGGCAATTGAAGAAGAGCGTATCGTCGGCAGCGTGGTGTTGGTGGCGCGACACGGCACCGTCATTTACGCCGAAGCCAACGGCTACGCCGATCGAGAGCAACAGCGGCCTATGCGGCGTGAGACGCAATTCCTGCTGTCGTCAGTCTCCAAGCCCTACATCACATTGGCGGCGATGCGCATGGTCGAACAGCAAAAGCTGAATTTGGATGATGCGGTCAGCCGTTGGTTACCCTGGTTCACGCCGACGTTGCCTGACGGTCGTCACCCCGAGATTAAAATTCGTCACTTACTGAGCCACACTGCCGGGTTGAGTTATCGCTTTAATCAGCCTGATGATGGGGTATATCAGCGTTTGGGCATTCAGGACGGTATGGTGCTGTCGTCATTGACGCTGGAACAGAACTTGCGCCTGTTGGCGCAGGCGGACCTGCTGGCCGAGCCGGGTCGCGAGTTTAATTACTCTCTGTCTATCGACGTGCTGGGGGCCGTGTTGGAGCAGGTTGCGGGGGAGCCACTGCCACAGTTATTCAATGCCTGGGTTGCACAACCGTTGGGATTGGGAAATACCGGTTTTCACGCCGCTCAGGCCGACAATCTGGCTACGGCCTATCAGGATACGGCTGCCCGTCCAGAACCCATTTATGATGGGATGCGGCTGGCCTTGCCGGAAGGCTTTGGCTTCGCTATCGAATTGTCGCCTTCACGCGGGCTTGATCCTCAGGCCTATGCCTCCGGCGGAGCCGGTATGGTCGGTGATGCTGATGATGTGCTGCGGCTGGTGGAAACATTGCGCAATGGCGGCGACGGCATTTTGCAACCGGCCACGGCGGAACTGATGCGCCAACCCCATGTTGGGGCAGAGGCTGAAATTCAGGGGCCGGGCTGGGGCTTTGGCTTTGGTGGCGCGGTCTTGGTGGACGCGCAGTTGGCGGCGACGCCACAGCACAATGGCACTCTGCAGTGGGGCGGTGTGTATGGGCACAGTTGGTTTTACGATCCGCAGGCAGCATTGAGCGTGGTGGCGTTGACCAATACGGCGTTTGAGGGGATGAGTGGGCTCTATCCGCAGCAGATCCGCGATGCGGTGTATGGGGTTTAGCAATAAAAAGGCCCGCTAAGCGGGCCTCAATGCTTTTCGAACGGGGATTACTGGGCTGGTGCCGGCGCGGCGTCCTGAGCCGGGGCCCCGTCTTCCGCTGGAGCTCCCAGCAGACCGAAGGTGCCGATGAACTCTTGCAGTGACATCTTGTTGCCGTTCAGATCAACCTGATTGTCGGCGTAATGGAAGCTGCTGCCAATCACGTCGTCTTTCAAGGTGGTCAGTTTGAACATCTGCCCCATGGCCGCCAGCCCTTGCACCTGTTGCTGTGCCAGTTTCTGAGCTTCTTCAGCACTGTAACCCTGCAGTAATGCAGTTTGTGACGTGATTTCAGTTGCCATTGCGACAGGAATGCTCAGGTTTGCATCCAGTTTTTTCACTGAACGGGCAATCAATTGGTCTGGCGACTCTGCCGGTGAGCCAGCTTGCGCCGGGTCGGTCAGGTCCAGATTCAGGGTAAAGGTGCTTTCACCCTTGCTGTTTTTCCAGCTCAACGGGGCAACGCTAATGGTCGGGTTGCCTTTCAACAGCAGCGGCAGATTTTGCAGCAGGATATCGGTGGTTTGCTGCTGATAGGCCACAGGATCCATCGTTTGTGCCTGCTGCAGCATCGCCATCGCTTGTTGGTTGTAACGGTCGGCGAACTCTTTCAGCGATTTTGCGTCCAGTTTGTCGATTTTTAACGTCAACTTACCGGAGCCGAAGTCGCTGTTTTGGATCTTCAACGCGTCCATGGTGTAATCGATCTGGCCGTTCAGATTGCTGTCTTTCTCACCGAATTGGCTTGCCAATTTAAAGCCGTCCAGCGTCAGCGTTTCTTTACCGTCAACGGCAACCTTAACCTGTTTTACTGCCAGATTCTGGTTACCCAGGCTGAGATCGAACTGACCTGCGTGGGTGTTGCTTTTCAGCGTAGCGCCCAGCAGCTGCACCTGTTCGGTTTGACCAAACTGGTTTGGGCCGCTGATCACGGCGCTGTCGCTGCTGGCGTCCAGCGTGATGGCTTTCATATCGCGTGATACATCGGCATTGATGGTTGCACCGCCGAACTTCAGCGCTGACTTGTCTTTTTGGTAATCCAGCGGGATCACGTCAATAGCGGACGAGGTGTCGCCCGAGTAAGAAATGCGGGATTCGGCGGTGAACAGCGATTTACCCTTGGTGATCTCAAACAGACCTTTGGTTGCTGCGGTGTTTTCCAGTTCGGTATGCACCGACGCCATGCTCGGTAACAGGTTGAATTTTTTCAACTGGGCCAACGGGAACGGGCCGTGATCGATGGTTTCCATAAACGCGACTTCATCGCCGGCTTTCAGAGGCGCATCGTCAGTCGTGACGCTGCCGTCAGCGCGCAGGACATAGCGAATTTTGCTGCTGAAAATACCGCGTTGGTAATTTTCGTAACCCAGTTTGACACCGGCTTTTGGCAGATAGGCTTTGAGTTGGCTGTTGGCGTTATCAACCACTTCACCCATCCGTTGTTCGATCAGTTTGCCGGTGTACCAGGAAGCCCCGGTCCATGCTGCGCCAAGAACCACAATGACGCTAACAGCGACTAACGATTTTTTCATAGTTCTGTTCATCCTTATTAAGCCAACTGTCTTAAGCAGGTGGCTGGGCAAATTTGGGCCAATAAAAAAACGCCCGCAGGCGTTTAATTGTGAAGGTAAGCCACTCTTTCAGCAACCAATTTGCGGAAATTTACCGAGTGTTTACGACAACAGGTTATAAACACGGGCGATTCGGCCCGAACCGCTGACGCTAACCGGCGATTCAAACGCGCCAATAAAGCAGGATTCACCCGGTTTGAGGACCAATTGCTGGTTTTGCTTGGTCAGCACGGCTTCACCGTCTACGCAGAACAAAATAGCGGCACTATTTTGTGTCAGCGCCTGCGGGGTGGCGGAAAGGTCGTGTAACGAGAACGCGAAATCGTCAACCGGGATGGGGAAGAAGAGCTCATCGCCGCGTTTTTGTGGTTGAGTCAGCAGGCCGGCAGCCGGCTGCGGGCGGAATTGCAGATTAGCCAGCAATTCTGGGATATCAATGAACTTTGGTGTCAGGCCGGCACGCAGTACATTGTCCGAGTTGGCCATCACTTCCAGTGCAACGCCTTTCAGGTAGGCGTGTGGGGTTTCGGCATACAGGAACATCGCTTCGCCTGGCTTGAGCTGAACCACGTTCAGCAGCAACGGTGAAAACAGGCCGCTGTCTTCCGGGTAGAAACCAGCGATAAAGCGCACGGTATCCCAAGGCTCACCCTGTTGGTTGTTCAACGCGGCTTTCAGTACGCCGAGCGCCAACGCTTTTTGCTCACCGCTCATCGCCAACAGGCTGGCAAACAGCGCTGATAAGCGGGTTACGTCAGGCTGTTGCAAGAACGCGGCAATATCGTGATGCGCCCCGGCGAGTGGCTGTAACAGGGAAACAATATCGGACAGTTCACGGAAGCCGTTCATCGCCAGGAATGGCGTCAGGGCAAACACCAGCTCAGGTTTGTGATTGGGATCTTTATAATTGCGCTCGGCCGCATCCAGTGGAATGCCCGCCGCGTTTTCTTTGGCAAAACCGATTTCAGCCGCAGACTTGCTCGGGTGCACTTGAATTGACAGCGGTTGATCGGCGCACAGCACTTTGAACAGGAAGGGCAACTCGCCAAAACGGCGGGCGACGTCGGTGCCCAATTGCTTGGACTGATCTTCATCAATGACATCGCGCAGTGAGCGCAAATTGCCGTCGGACCCCGCTACGCGCGAGCTGCTCTTCGGGTGAGCGCCCATCCACAGCTCGGCCATCGGCAACCCTTGTGGGTTGGCGATACCATACAGCTGAGTTAATGCGTCGTGACTGCCCCACGCATAGTTCTGCACTGCGTTGATCATTTTTTGCATCTTGATAAACATCCTTTGCATTCGCCGCCGGGTGACGGTAAGTAGCTGACTGATTTATCCCCTTTGGTTTTCACACTGCACGTTGAAAGCCAGGGGGGATAAAAGGCTAAAACAAACAAATTAGGCGAGCTCCATCCTACACCCGAACGACGGCGAGAAAGGGGGGGATGATCAAACATGTGGCTCATCTGTGCCGCTGCCCCGCGGCTGGCAAAGTATAACGTGATAGCGTCAACAGTCACAATTCCCCTGTCCCTTGACAAAGGCCAGGGTGGCACAACACCGGGCGGGGGAAAGTAGAATAAATAGCCTGTTATTGTGGCACAGCGTAAATCCGGCATGCATACCGAAATAAATATTTTGGCCGTAGTATTATGCTCCAATATATTTCAATCTGTGTTTTCTGACGTGAATTATTACCGGGTGAATATATCTTTCATCATAATTATTTCGTTTTTATCAGCAACCACACAAATGGCTTAAATTACCCAATGGCGTCGCTATACAGTGCAGACCAATAAACCGACTCTCTGATAATGACTTAACGCTGAGGCGCTGATGAAAAAACTTTTACTGGTTCTGGTTATGTGCACGTCGGGTGCTAATGCGGCTGTCGTTGTTACCCATGCATATGGCTATGGCATTGCCAGGCCCGTGGTGGTGGCACCCAGGCCGGTGATTGTGGCGCCTCGCCCCGTGGTTGTTGTACCGCGGCCGGTCGTTGTGGCACCTGCACCTGTGGTGGTGACTGCCGCTCCGGTTGCGACAACAACGGTCGCCCACCCCGTCGCTGCGGTGGCTGGTGCTGTCGGCGTGGGGGTGTATCGCCACAATGAACGTCAGGACGCCTACGATGAAATCAACCATCTGCAGGATCAAAGAATTAATGCCTATAACCAACACCACCATTAATAGGTGTGCCGTGCAATAAATATTAAGAGCGCCAGATGGCGCTTTTTTATTATTCCGCACTATGAGGTAGAAGAAGGGGGAGAGAATGGGAGCTAAAAAATAATGCCCGCACACTGTTTAAGACAATGAAGAAAAAATGCTGTGAGGTAACTCTCTTAATGCGAATAGTTATTATGTCACTATACTGGATGGGTGTGCTGACGGGCTCAAGTACGTTGGCGTAATCGTACATTTTTAGGAATTGTACTAAGGAGATCGTGATGGCAGCCGTTCGTATTGAAAAAGACTCTATGGGACCCATCGAAGTGCCGGCAGAAAGGCTATGGGGCGCGCAAACGCAGCGTTCTCTGGAGCACTTTCGTATTTCCTCTGAGAAGATGCCGACCGCCTTGATTCACGCACTGGCGTTGACCAAACGCGCCGCGGCCAGCGTGAATATGGATTTGGGACTGCTGCCGGCCGAGCGGGCCAATGCGATTATCCGCGCCGCCGATGAAGTACTGGCGGATCAGCATACAGATGAATTCCCGTTGTCAATCTGGCAGACCGGCTCCGGTACCCAGACCAACATGAACATGAATGAAGTGCTGGCTAACCGCGCCAGTGAGTTATTGGGGGGCGTACGCGGCGAAGAGCGGCGGGTGCACCCGAATGACGACGTCAACAAGAGCCAAAGTTCCAATGACGTGTTTCCGACCGCGATGCATGTCGCCGCTGTGCTTGCTGTGCGCGAGCATCTGATCCCCGAATTGAACGTGCTGCATAAAACCTTGAGCGACAAAGCGGATGCCTTCCGCGATATCGTTAAAATCGGCCGCACCCATCTGCAGGACGCTACGCCGCTGACCCTTGGCCAGGAAATTTCCGGTTGGGCAGCAATGTTGGCGCACAGTCTGCGCCATATTGAAGACAGCATTCCGCATATTTGCGAACTGGCGCTGGGCGGCACCGCCGTGGGTACTGGGCTGAATACGCATCCGGAATACGCCGTTCGCGTTGCGAAGGCGCTGGCCGAGCTGACGCAACAGCCGTTTGTCACGGCACCCAACAAGTTTGAAGCATTGGCGACCTGTGATGCGCTGGTACAGGGCCACGGTGCACTAAAAGGCCTGGCAGCGTCGTTGATGAAAATTGCTAACGATGTGCGTTGGCTGTCGTCCGGCCCACGTTGCGGCATTGGTGAAATCGCCATCCCGGAAAACGAACCAGGCAGCTCGATCATGCCGGGTAAGGTGAATCCGACCCAGTGCGAAGCGATGACCATGCTTTGCGCACAGGTGCTGGGCAACGACGTGGCGGTGAATATTGGCGGTGCTTCTGGCAACTTTGAGTTGAACGTATTCCGCCCGATGGTGATCCACAACTATTTGCAGTCCATCCGCCTATTGGCCGACGGTATGCAAGGCTTTAACGAGCATTGTGCGGTAGGTATCGAACCTAATCGTGACCGCATCAGCCAGTTGCTGAATGAGTCGCTGATGTTGGTGACCGCGCTGAATACGCATATTGGCTATGACAAGGCCGCAGAAATCGCCAAAAAAGCGCATAAAGAAGGCCTGACATTGAAGGCGTCGGCGCTGAAGCTGGGTTACCTGACGGAAGAACAGTTTGATCTGTGGGTCCGCCCAGAAGAGATGGTTGGAAGTATGAAGAAGTAATTGATAGTCTGCATTGCACAGGGCTTACTTAGGGTAAGCCCTTTTTTATGGAGAGAAATGGATGTCGCGTACCGAGCGTTTATTCGATCTCATGCAGATCTTACGGCGGCATCGCTACCCGGTCACCGGCCAGGCGTTAGCACAGGAAATGAAGGTCAGTATGCGCACGTTGTACCGTGACATAGCCACGTTGCAACAGCAGGGGGCTGAGATCGTCGGTGAGGCGGGTGTCGGCTATGTGCTGCGGCCTGGCTTTATGTTGCCACCCCTGATGTTCTCCCAACAAGAAATAGAGGCGCTGGTGTTGGGGATGCGCTGGGTAGGACGACGAGGCGACAGCCAACTGGCGGGCGCAGCCAATAACGCGTTGGCAAAAATCGCCGACGTTTTGCCTGCAACGCTGCGCGATGAGCTGGAGGCCAGTACGTTACTGATTGGCCCGATGGACTTAGTGAAGGTTGCGGATGAGACGCTGGTGCTGATTCGCGACGTCATCCGTCAGGAGCGTAAGCTCGCGGTGGATTACTGTGACCGCGAGGGTAACGTCAGTGAACGTATTCTGTGGCCATTTGCGCTCGGGTATTTTGAACAGACACGAATGCTGGTTGCCTGGTGCGAACTACGCCAGTCCTTTCGCCATTTCCGCCTCGACCGCATTCACCGGGCGACGCTACTGGAACAGCGTTACCCGAGAGGCCGCCGCATGTTGATGAAAGAGTGGCATAAAGCGCAGGGCATCCCACCGCAGTAATCATCACTGCTGCCAAAAACTGTCAGCAGACCCGTTTAGCCTTGGGTTATCGGGAACCAACCGGTTCCCCTCAGCCCTAAGGTGGATAAGATGACCATGCCGAACATGACCCTTCTGTACGTTGATAACCCAGAAAAGAGTGCTGCTTTTTACCGCCGTTTATTGGGGCAGGCACCGGTGGAACTTTCGCCTACCTTTGCGCTGTTTGTGCTGGGTAACGGCTTCAAATTAGCGATGTGGTCGAAACATACCGTGGAGCCTGCCGCAAGGGTTACCGGTGGCGGCGGAGAAATCGGTTTTATGTGCGAAACGCCGCAGCAAGTGGATGCGCTTTACCCGCAGTGGTGTGAACAAGGGCTTGAGATAATTCAGCCACCTGTGACGCTGGACTTTGGTTACAGCTTTGTCGCCACCGATCCGGACGGCCACCGCCTGCGGGTTTACAGCCTCAGCGAGTAGGCATGTCGGTATAAAGATGCAGCCGTTTAACCAGCAGTCGTAGCGGTTTGGCGTCTGGTTTGTATTTGTGTTTGACCGCCGCGGCGTCGTAATTGAGCAGCTCGCCAATCTTTGGCACCTTGGCACCGAGCTCAACCTGGCACAGGGCAATCAGCGGTAGCGGGCAGGGGTGTTGTACCTGCTTTTGCTGCGGCTGATACCAAACACGGGCGATGGGCTGCACTTTTACCGGGCGTTTAATTTTCAACGTCGCTTGCTGCGGCAGACGGCTGACATCCTCGATCTCGCGGCCGACCAGCTCGGCCCATTGCTCACGGTTATAGGGCGGAACTGCACGCCCAGCCTTCAGGCTTTTTTCCAATTGAGCCAGAATATCATCGCGTTTCACGTTCTTGATAATGTGCTTGTTGGCCCAGCCGAAACGCACGGAATCCGGATTCGTCAAAACGGTGAGGGTACGATAGGCGCTGAGGGTGATCAGGCCGTGCAGGTGAGTGTGAACAAAGTCAAAACGCTGCTCCGGTGCCAGGCCGGAGTCGACGGTGATAATCTGCTCCAGCTCGGCTTTGAGTCGGTTAATCAAAGCAACCTGCGCCTGTATCGCCCGGTATTCCGGTTGTTCCACCGCCAAGCAGAACACGCCGGGCAGGCGTACCGCCGCCTTGCTGCTGACGTTATGCTTGTTGTGATGGATAAACAGCCGCTGGACGTGTTCCAGCGCCAAATCACGTGCCGCCTGGCCAAGATGCTGCTCGACGGCGATCTGCTCCACAGCCGCATGTTCTTTGCCTTTCTCGATCTCCGGCAGACTGAATACCCGGCCAGCCAGCAAGCGCAGCGGCAGGATCTGCTGGTGGAGAGCGGCCAGCGCCTGTTCCAGCTCATTGAAACAAGCATTCATCCTGCCGATTAAACCGTACTTGTCCATCATTCACCTCTCATTTTAGTTACAACATACATTAAGAGAGCGGCAAACAAAAGGGCAACATCAGCCACCGTGACGGGGTGAACATCGAGTGGTCCAGGCCTGGCAGGGGAATCAAGGTCACCGCCCGCCAGAGTCAATAGCGAGCAGGCAGTGAACAGGGGATTAAATGCGTGCAGCTTCCGGCAGTTTTTTCAGGTAGTGCACGACCAGTAAAGCCAGCAGCAGCATCACGCTGATAAACGCCACGACGCCATTCCAGCCGAAACTGTGCCAGAAAACACCGCCAAGTGTACCCGCGACGCTGGAGCCTACGTAGTAACAGAACAGGTAGAGTGATGATGCCTGGCCTTTGGCCCGGCGGGCGCGACGTCCAATCCAACTGCTGGCGACAGAGTGGGCGGCAAAGAAACCGGCGGTGAACAACATCATGCCGAGAAAAATAACCGCTACCGGAGCCAGTGCGGTGATAAGAATCCCGATCAGCATAATCAGCGTTGAAGCCAATAGCACGGGTCCGCGGCCAAAACGGCTGGTCATGGCACCGGCTTTGGGTGAACTGTAGGAGCCGGTCAGGTACACCACCGACAGCAAGCCCACAATCGCCTGGCTGAGATGGTAAGGATCAGACAGCAGGCGGTAACCGATATAGTTAAACATGGTCACGAAGCTGCCCATCAGTAGAAACCCTTCGGCGAACAGCAATGGCAATCCCTTGTCGTGCCAATGCAGACGAAAGTTTATCAGCAAGGTGCGTGGACGCAGTGAACTGGCACGAAAGTGCGTGGAGGCGGGCAAAATGCGCCAGAACATACAGGCGGCAGCCAAGGCAAATAACCCAATCACGGCCAGTGATACACGCCAGGAGAAGAAATCGGTCAGTACTCCAGTCACCAGGCGGCCACTCATGCCACCGATCGAGTTCCCGCTGATATACAAGCCCATAGAAAAAGCGACAAAGCTGGGATGGATTTCCTCGCTCAAATAGGTCATGCCGACGGCAGCGACACCGCTCAATGAAAGCCCTATCAACGCACGCATCAACAAGATGCCTTGCCAACTGGTCATAAAGGCGCATATCAGGGTGCAGATTGCCGCCAGCAGCAGTGCCACGACCATAACCGGTTTACGGCCGATGGCATCGGAAAGCGGGCCGGTAAACATCAGACCGAGCGCCAGCAAGCCGGTGGATACTGACAAGGACAGGCTACTTTCCGCAGGGGAGATGCCAAAGTCTTGTGATAAAACCGGCAGAATCGGTTGCACACAATACAACAAGGCGAACGTCGCCAGACCGGCAGAAAACAACGCCAACGTAACGCGTATAAACTGCGGCGTTCCGCGTTCGATGTAGGGCAGTTTGTTCAGGGTGGAACGTTGGGTTTTTGGCGCAGCAGCCGCATCGTCGTTGGCGGCCAGCGTCGACGGCATACTGGCCGCAGAACGCACAGGGGTTGTCACAGTTTTTCCTTACCGAACGTGGGGGTGTATTCAGCACTTCATGGGTTAACAAAATGATAGGGAGAGGGCAGTTTTTTGTCTAATATATTAATAATTAAAATTAAGACGTTTAAAGTATGAATATTGAATTGAGACATCTGCGCTATTTTGTTGCCGTGGCGGAAGAGTTGCACTTTGGGCGTGCAGCCGAACGCTTGCGGATTTCACAGCCGCCGCTTAGCCAGCAGATCCAGGCGTTGGAAGAGATGGTGGGGGCGCGTTTGTTGGCGCGCAACAACCGTAATGTCAGCCTGACGCAGGCGGGGGAGATGTTCCTGAAAGAAGCGTATCAGGTACTCGATCAGGTCGGCCGGGCGGCTGAGAAAGCGGCCAGACTGGAACGCGGGGAGTTGGGGGAGCTAACCATAGGTTTCACGTCCTCAGCCCCATTTATCAGCGTCGTATCACGCAGTTTGCGGGCTTTTCGGCAGCAACACCCACAGGTGCATATCAAAATGCGCGAAGTAAACACCAAACAGCAGATTGAACCCTTGCTTAATGGTGAACTGGATCTGGGCGTTATGCGTAATACGCGCTTACCAGACGCGTTGAAACATCAGCTTTTGCTGTGTGAACCCTTGGTGGCCGTGGTGCCGGAAGGGCATCCGTTAACCCATGTTGCACCCGGCACATTGCGTTTTCAGCATTTAGCGGAAGAGCCCTTCGTGTTTTTCTCCCGCGAGGTGGGCACCGCACTGCATGACGAAATTTTATCCTTGCTGGCCAAAGCGGGGATCACTCCTTACATCACGCAAGAGGTTGGCGAGGCGATGACCATTATCGGTCTGGTGTCTTCCGGGTTGGGTATTTCTATTCTGCCGGCGTCTTTCGCCCGCGTTAAAATTGATGGCGTGCAGTATTTGCCGTTGGCAGAACCGGGTGCCATGACGGAAGTTTGGTTGGTGCATCACCGGCAAAGGCCACTGACCGCAGCGGCCAAATCGCTGATGGCATTGCTGTTAACCTGAAGGCCAGGCTGGGCAAATAAAACACAATCCGCAGTGAAAGTGGGGTGAATTTGTGCAGCAAATCACATAACGAATCAAATAGTTGACGCTGTATTACAAAAGCCCCACCATAGCCGATAGTCTTTATTTAGAAGCGCGAAAAATAGTAGGAGCAGGTTTGTGATTGCTGTTGGGCAGCCTGGGCATATTGATCAAATCAAGCAAACAAATGCAGGGGCAGTTTATCGGTTAATCGATCAACTGGGCCCCATTTCGCGTATCGAATTATCCAAACGCGCGCAGCTCGCTCCCGCCAGTATCACCAAAATTGTTCGCGAACTGCTGGAAGCGCATCTGGTTAAAGAAACCGAATACCAGGAAGTGGGCAGCCGTGGCCGTCCTGCCGTGGGGTTGGTGCTGGACACCGAAGCCTGGCACTATCTGTCCGCTCGCATCAGCCGTGGCACCATTACGCTGGCGCTGCGTGATATCAGCAGCAAATTGGTGGTCGAAGAGCTGTTGCCTCTGGCCGCCGAACACCCTGATCCCCTGCTAAAGCGTATTCTCGGTGAAGTAGATCAATTCTTCATTCGTCATCAAAGCAAGCTTGAGCGGCTGACGGCTATCGCCATTACGCTGCCAGGCATGGTTGACGCCGTTTCTGGTGTGGTGCACCGCATGCCGTTTTACGACGTCAAAGACATGCCCCTGGGACCGGCGCTGGAAACGCGTACCGGGCTACCGGTTTATCTGCAACACGACATTAGTGCCTGGACAATGGCCGAGGCCTTATACGGCGCATCTCGCGGCAGCCAAAACGTGATTCAGGTGGTGATCGACCACAACGTTGGCGCCGGCGTGATCACGGGCGGTAGAGTTCTGCATGCAGGCAGCCACAGTGTGGTAGAGATTGGCCATACTCAGGTCGATCCTTACGGCAAACGCTGTTACTGCGGTAACCACGGCTGTCTGGAAACTGTGGCCAGTATCGAAAACATGCTTGAAATCGCCCAGCAGCGCCTCGGTAGCTCAATGAGTTCAAGCTTGCATGGCGCACCACTGACGGTGGAGTCATTGTGTGATGCCGCGATGGCGGGCGATCAACTGGCTAAAGACATCATTCTTGGGGTGGGACACAGCGTAGGCCGGATTTTGGCCATCATGGTCAATCTGTTCAATCCGGAAAAAATTCTGGTTGGTTCACCGTTAAACCGGGCGGCGGAAATTCTTCATCCGGCAATCGCCTCTTGTATCCGCCAACAATCGCTGCCGGCTTACAGTGAAAATGTGAAGGTAGAATCTACCCAGTTCTTCAATAAGGGCACCATGCCAGGTGCCGCACTGGTAAAAGAAGCGTTATACAATGGCTCGCTGTTGGTGCAGTTGCTGCAAGGCTAAGCCAAAATACGTGCCCCATACCCGCTCACTACCAATCAGTAATTCTTATCGTTTAACGACAAAAGGTTGAGCTACCTCAAGCCCCGTCTCCCCGGCATCCTCTAGACTTTTCCCGTTCGTCTCTTTCGCCGTCTTTGCGGTGATATTTTGGTTAACGGTGCATCTCGGGGCAATTAAGTCATGTTAACGCGTTTATTTGTTACAGGTACGGATACCGATGTCGGTAAAACCGTGATTTCCCGCGCTTTGTTGCAGGCATTTGCTGCGCAAGGCCGCTCTGTGGCCGGCTATAAGCCTGTTGCCACACGCTGTCAGGAAACCAGCGAAGGCCTTCGCAATAAAGACGCTCTGGTTTTACAGGCTTCATCAACCATACCGTTGTCGTATCAAGAAATTAATCCCATCACCTGCCTGGAAGAGGTGTTCCACGCGCAGCCTACCGATGACATCAACTACGGTGTGATGAGCAGCGGTTTGCAACATTTATCCGCAAAAGCCGATACGGTGGTGGTCGAAGGGAGTGGCGGTTGGCGCGTGTTGATGAACGATATGCGGCCTTATGCTGAATGGGTTATCCAAGAGCAATTGCCGGTGGTCTTGGTGGTGGGAATTAAGCTGGGTTGTGTTAGCCACGCATTACTTACCGCACAATCCATCATCAATGATGGTCTGCCTTTACTGGGCTGGGTGGCAAACCGCATCAATCCGGGGTTGGCACACTACGCTGAAACCATCGAGGCATTGCAGCAGCGCATACCTGCGCCACTGCTGGGGGAAATTCCTTATCTGCCTCGCGCCGAACAGCGTGAGTTGGCGCATTATCTGGATATTACGCCTCTTTTGGGTCGTTAAGCATTGTGATAGACCGACACTGAACGTAAGCCACGTGACACGGTGGTTGCGATCACGCAGGCCAGCAGAATGCCGGGCAGCAGAGTATATTCACCGGTCATTTCGAACACCATTAATGCAGCCATAATCGGTGCGTGGGTGGTTGCAGCCAACAGCGTGGCCATGCCGGTTAACGCCATTAGCAGCGGCACCGCACTGCCTAATTCTGGCCAAAGGGCACACAATTGCCCAATCACCGAGCCGAGTGCCGCGCCAACAAACAGGGTGGGCGTGAACACACCGCCAGGCGCACCGGAACCGCTGCTGGCAAGTACGGCCAGCAACTTGCAGATCAGAATCGCGCCAACCAACAATACGCCGGGCGGCGCGCTAAGCAGTGACTGCACCACGCTGTAGCCATTGCCCCACACTTCAGGAAACAGCAACGAGAGCAACCCCACAATCAACCCGCCAAGTGCCAATTGCAGTGGCGGTTTCAGGCGCAGTGAACGGAACGCATGGCCGGACGCCGACATTGCCCATAAAAATAAGGGGCCACAAACGCCGGCCAAGATGCCGAGTAGCGCCATCAGCAGATATTGTATTGGCCAAGGGGCAGGCAAGGGTTCGACCAAATACAGTGGCGCTTGGCCGCCATTGAGCAGATTGGTGACCAGCAATGCGCTGACGGCGGCAATGACCACCGGGCCGAGAGAAGCCAACATCAGCGTACCAAAGAGTATTTCGGCGATAAACAAGCTGCCCGCCAGGGGCGCATGGTAGGCGCTGGCCATCCCGGCGGCGGCACCGCAGGCCACCCACAGCTTCCACTCTTTCTCATGAGTGAAACGTTGGGCAAACACCGACCCCACCAAGGCTGCCAACAGAATCATCGCGCCTTCACGACCGATAGCGCTGCCGCTCGATACCACCAGCAGCGAAGCCAGGCATTTTACCAGGCTGGCGCTGACGTCGAGTCGGCCGTCGCCAGTTTCAATGGCCTCCATATAATCGGTGGGGGCTACCTGACGTTGGTGTTGATAACGTTGGTAAATCCACAGCAGCAAACCGGCGGCCAGGCCACCCAACGCGGGCGTTAACGCCCTGCGCCAGCCCGGTAACGCAGCCGCGGCAGCCACCAGGCTGCCTTCACCGTGATCGAGCAGTAACCATTCCAACCCGAGCATTGCACGGTGAAACAGCCAAACCACCAACGCGGCAGCAATACCAAGAAAAATGGCAATAAACAGACGGCGCAGCAGGGCGCGATAGTGGTGCAGGTGGACCCATCGTTTCATGCGGCAATAAAATCGTGAGAAAAATGAAAGGTTCAGCTTTGCATTGTGCTTGGCGGCCCGACCGAAGGCCAGAGAATCTTTGCAGATTCGCCGATAGGTTCGCGCTTTGTGGGTTATGCGGCTGATTCAGCTTGATTTATAGTGACGTTGTCACTATACGTTCAAATGGTGCGTTTTTCGCCAATAAAAACAGCTAAGTAGACACAGATAACGGCAGTGTTTCTTCCGGCTGGTATAATGAGGTGAAAATAAAAATCTACGGTTTGTAATAACGCTATGACAAATAACGAAGTATCTGCCCCCATCGCGCACCGTCCCTTGATCCTGATTGCCTGCATGTTGGCGATGTTTATGTCCGCGATTGAGGCAACCATTGTCGCCACGGCGATGCCGACCATTATTGGCGACCTCGGCGGGTTTTCTCTGCTCGGGTGGGTATTTGCGGTCTATTTGCTGGCGCAGGCCATCACCATCCCCATTTATGGTCGGCTGGCGGACCTGCTGGGGCGCAAACGGGTATTTTTCTTTGGCGCATCGCTATTCTTGCTGGGGTCGGTACTCTGTGGTTTCTCGCCAAACATGTACTGGCTGATTGGTTTTCGGCTGCTGCAGGGGCTGGGGGCCGGGGCTATTATGCCAACAGCGACCACCATTATTGGTGATATCTACAGCCCCACCGAGCGGCCAAAGGTGATGGGTTACATCTCCAGCGTTTGGGGGGTATCGGCGATTATTGGCCCTTTACTGGGGGCGTTTATCGTCCAGCATTTGCCCTGGGCGCTGGTATTCTGGGTCAATCTGCCGATTGGTCTGCTGGCGATGTTTTTCCTTGCTCGTTATCTCCCTTCTCGCCAACAGGTGCGTAAACATGCGCTGGACCTGGCGGGCACCGCTTGGCTGACGCTGTTTGTTACCGCGTTGCTGTTGTCACTGCTGCAGGCAGAAAATCTGGGGTGGTGGGTGTTGCCGCTGTTGGTGTTGGCGGCTATCTCGCTGATGTTGCTGATCCGCCAGGAACGACGTGCACCAGAGCCGTTGTTCCCGCTGGCGTTATGGCAAAGTCGGGTGATTGTGGCCGGCAATATTGGCGGGCTGGTGATTGGTGCAGCGATGATGGGCATCAGCGCCTTCCTGCCAACCTTTATTCAGGGCGTGATGGGGAGAACGCCGTTGGAGGCAGGGACGACCTTGGCGTTAATGTCGATCGGTTGGCCGCTGGCCAGCACCTTTAGTGGGCGGTTGATGCTCATGACCTCTTATCGGACCACGGCGTTACTGGGGGCATTACTGCTGTTGGCCGGGGGACTGATCCTGTTGCTGCTGCAACCTGCCGGCGGTCTGTTATGGGGGCGCGTGGCCGCCTTTATGGTGGGCGCCGGTATGGGGCTGTGCAACACCACATTCTTGGTGTCGGTGCAAAACGCGGCGCATCACAGCATTCGCGGTATCGCTACCGCCTGTACCGTGTTTACCCGAATGATGGGCTCGGCCATCGGGACCGCGATTTTAGGGGCGACGCTAAACATCAACCTGCAGCTCCGCTTACCGCAAACGTCCGATCCTGTTCAGCAGTTAATGGAGCCTGCCGCGCGGGGATCAATGGCACCGGAGATGTTGGCGGATATGACGCAACAGGTAGCCGCTTCGCTGCATGGGGTATTTTTGGTTTCTGCACTGATATCACTGCTGGCACTCGCCGCAGCGATGCTGATTCCTGCGCGGCATCGTCCACAGGGTGAGGGTGAAGAAGCGGAACAGGCGTGAGGCGCAGAAGAAGTAGAAAAGGAAAGGGCGCGGTTAGCGCCCTTAACGATCATTATTGCGAGGTCTTAGTGTCCTGACTGGTGCCGGTTTGCGCCGCGTCACCATTGTCATCACCGTTACTGATGCGGGTATAGACAATCTTCTGTGTGTCATTTTCGCAGTGACCCACCACCAGCCCGCCAGCCTGTTGGGCCTGGTCATTCGGCACAATATCCAGCTTGAAGCCAGATTCTGGCACGCCGTTATTGACAATTTTCTGCGAAATATCAGCCTTCACGCTTTCGCACGAGGCCAGGGCAGCCAGTGGTGCTGACGCCAGCAGCAATGCACCCAGGATAAGCGCTTTTTTCATCAATTCATCCTTATTTGAGATTGGGCTTCCTTTGTCAGGATAGCAGCAACGGCGTCGTAGGGTAACGGCCGCCGCCTGCTGCGGCAAGATTAAGGATTAATCTGACGGCCCGTCTGGCGGTCCAGACACTTACGGGTATTGGGTTCCCAGTAAGCGTTAACGTTCAGGCTGTCGTCGCAGCGCTCTTCGTTATCAATGGCCTTATCGACCTTATCGAATTCTTTCTCCACGCGGGTGTTGACCTTGTTGCGCAGGGACTTGGTGTCGTTGAATTGCTGTTTGCTTTGGCGAGCCGCTTCTGTGCTCATCGCTCCGCTGTTGCTGCCATCGACGGTAACGCAGGTGCTGCCCTGAGTGCAGGTGGCAGCCAGCGCTGGAGCCTGCCAGGCACCCATCAGCACCAGCATGGCGACCGGCAGCATCCCGCGCAGCAGTCGTTGAGTCGAAAGTGTTTTCATCGTTTCATCCTTATGAGTTAGTGTTGCCTGAAAACGGCAACACTGGCTTACTGCGCCCTCAGGCGTGTTGATAAATATACCATCGCGCACTTAGACTGCACCAGCCAAGCACGGCCTTGTTTACTTTATAGAGAGAAAACGTTCCTATGATCAAGACCACACTGTTATTTTTCGCGACGGCATTGGCCGAGATCATTGGCTGTTTCTTACCCTACCTGTGGCTGAAAAAAAGCGCCAGCGTGTGGCTGCTGTTGCCGGCTGCGGCGAGCCTGATGTTGTTTGTCTGGCTGTTGACGCTGCATCCTGCCGCCAGTGGGCGCGTGTATGCGGCTTACGGCGGCGTCTATGTGGCAACTGCGTTGCTGTGGCTACGGGTGGTAGACGGGGTTAAATTGTCTGCGTTGGATTGGCTGGGGGCCGGCGTGGCCTTGGTGGGGATGTTGATTATTGTTTCCGGCTGGCGAGCAGCCTGATAAATGGCGGCAGGGCATGCCTGCCGCGCACAGGATCAGGCATCGCGGTGAATGTTCAACCCGGCAAAGGACTGACTGACCGGCATGATTTCCAGCGAGTTGATATTGACGTGGCTCGGCAGGGTTGCCACCCAGAACACCGACTCGGCGATATCCTCCGGCGTCAATGCATTGGCCCCGTCATAAACTTTGTTAACTTTGCCGTCGTCACCTTTGAAACGCACGTTGGAAAATTCCGTGCCGCCTACCAGGCCGGGCTCGATGTCGGTAACGCGAATACGCGTGCCCTGTAGGTCGGCACGTAAACCGAGGCTGAACTGTTTCACGAAGGCTTTGGTGGCGCCGTAAACGTTACCGCCGGCATAAGGCCAGTTGGCCGCGACGGAGCCGATGTTAATGACATGGCCAACATTGCGTTCAACCATGTCAGGTAACAGGGTGCGGGTCATGTTGACCAGGCCTTTGGCGTTGGTGTCGATCATCGTTTCCCAATCGTCAGCGTTGGCTTTATGTGCCGGTTCCAGACCTAACGCCAGCCCGGCGTTATTCACCAGTACGTCGATGTGGCGGAGTGCCGCAGGCAGTTCGTCAATCACTTGCTGAATCGCCGCGCGGTTACGCACGTCCAGGCGGACGATATGCAGCGGATCACCCAACTCGTCTTTCAATTCTTCCAGGCGTTCGATACGACGGCCGGAGGCAATCACCTGATGGCCTTCGCGGATAAAACGTCGTGTAATGGCTTCACCAAAACCGGATGTGGCACCCGTAACAAAAATGATCATGTTGCTGTTCCTCAACTGTTTTTACCCTACATGCTACTAGCATTAGCATAATCCCACGTTAAGTGGCAGTGGTTATCGGCGTCGACATAAAAAAACCGCCATCGCTGCTGCCAGACGGGCGGTTTTTGGTCAGTGAATCATGCATGTTTAAAGACGGGCCGAGCAGAATGGCCAATAAAGTGATCAGTGCTGTGGCGGGACGTGATACACCACGCAGTCGTATTTGGTGTTTTCGCGTCGGCCGGCCACCACGCCGCCTAAAGATTCGGCGATGCGCCGACTCGGCGTATTTTGCTCTGCCACCGGATAGATAAAGTGTTGTGGGTGGTAGCGCTCGCTGGCCCATACCGCCATAGCTTGAACAATTTCACGGCCATAGCCCATGCCGTGCAGATTCTCTTTTACCCAAATACCCAGCTCTGGCGTGGTGCCATGCAAATCGTGTACGCCACCTACACCAACAAACTGTTTAGTGTCGCGCAGGCGTGCGATAAAAATCACTTCCTCGCCTTCACGGATTAACGGTAGCCAGCCTTGCCACACGTTTTCAAACGCTTCCGGCGACGCCTCCGGTTCAAAATTCATAAAGCGTGTCAATGTAGGGGTGATCGCCTGGTAAACATCGTCGGCGTCTGCTGCGGTAAAGGGGGCAATCAACAACCGGTCGGTGTTAACGCGGCACTGAGAAAGGTCACTGTGAATCATTATTATTACCTCGCTTTTCAGGCCAAAAACGGCAAAAAATCCGCACCGGTGAAACGGGGCGGATCATCGATACTACGTTGATTGGCAGCAGATGCGACTTATTTTTGCAATCGTTGAGGTGCGTTCGTCAGTGGTGCCGCCGGGGAGGTTCTTTGTCGGACCTCGTTACCTGCGTTGGCATTCAGGGTTGCACTGTCGATCACGGCTACCACGGCAATCACGCCGATGACCACGAAAGCCCACTGAAAATCGGCCAACGGAATACGCTCAGCGGACTGCGGCATCAGCATCTCCGTTACTCTCAATGCCAGCGCGCCGACGGCAATCCCCAGCCCGCTGCCCATTTGTTGTGACACATTAAACAGGGTATTGGCGCCGCTCATCTGTGATTGCGGTACTTCCGAAAATGCCAGTGTATTGAGCGCGGTAAACTGCATGGATCGCGTCAGACCACTGACGAACAACAGCGCCAGAATCAACCAGGTTGGCGTCTGTGGCGTCAATAGTGCACAAGCGAAAATCGTGGCGGCATTTAGCAGGCCATTCACCACCAACGTGGTGCGAAAGCGAAACCGGTAAAGTACCGCGGAGGTAAAGGGCTTCATCACCAGGTTACCGGCGAATACCGCCAGTACCAATAATCCGGCGTCAAAGGCGTTCAGGCCAAAACCGATCTGAAACAGCAGCGGTAACAAGAAGGGTACGGCACCAATGGCGATGCGGAACAACGTCCCACCCCATATAGTGACGGCGTAACTTTTTATCCGCATAGCCCACAGCGTGATCAAGGGGTACGCGGCGCGTTTGGCATGGCGAACCGCCAGCGCACCGAGTGCCAGACTGCCAAGAAGGCATAGCGCAGGCACCAGCCAAGACAACTGCGGATGGCTGATCAGATCCAGACCAAACATCAGACCAAAACAGGCAACGCCGGTCAGTACAAAACCGAGGGTGTCAAAGGGAACGCCTTTCTGTGGTGCTTCCTGTGGGATCAGTCGCCATGCCAACCACAGCGCGGCCATGCCCAAAGGCACGTTGAGAATAAAAATCCAGTGCCACGAGGCATAGGTCGTAATAAAACCGCCGACGGGAGGGCCGAGGATAGGGGCGACCAATCCAGGCCAGGTAATGGTGGCGATGGCTTTGATCAAATCGGGTTTGGCGGTGTTACGCAGTACCACCAGCCGGCCGACAGGCACCATCAGAGCACCGCCGAAGCCTTGCAAGATACGGGCAGCGGTAAAGGTAGGCAGGTTAATACTGGCCGCACACAACACGGATGCCAGCGTAAAAATCAACACCGCGGCGGCAAAGATATTGCGTGCGCCAAAGCGGTTGGCAATCCAGCCGCTGGCGGGAATAAACACCGTTAGCGTCAAAATGTAAGCTGAAATACCGATGTTCATGTCTACCGGCCGTACGCCGAAAGCCGCTGCCATTTGTGGCATGGCGGTGACAATCACAGTGCCGTCGAGGTTTTCCATAAAAAAGGCACCGGCCACCAAGAGAGGCAACGCACTTGCACGTGAAAAAAAGCTCATGGCAGAGCGCACCGGATGGCGTACAGACGGAATGCGGACATGGCAGAAATCCCGTTTCAAAAATGTTAAAGCCGGAAGGGTTTTTGAGCATAGCGCATTGGGCAGAGGTTAAAAAGAGGTTGAGCAGGTGATAATTAGCGGGCGCAGTGATTGCGCCCGCGGGGGAATTAGAACTTTACAGAGCCTTGCAGATACAGGGTACGTGGCTGACCGATGTACAGCCCCTTGTTGTTATCGTCGTAAGCGCGGGTGAAATATTCGTGGTTAAACAGGTTCTTAACCCCGACACCCAGGTTTAGCCCGGCCATTTCCGGCCCAAAGTCATAGGCGGCGCGCATGCCCCACAGCATATAGCCAGGAATGCGACCGGTGCTGCCGTCAGCACTTTCCGCCACCGTGTTGGCGTTATCGGCAAACTGGCTGGACTGGAATTCACCGTTGAGGTTAAACAGCCAATGACCCGGGGTGTAATCCAGTCCCAGAGTCCCCTTATGCTTTGGTGAGAACGGCACCTGATTTCCCCGGTAAGCGCCGTCTTCGCGGATAGTCGCGTCGACATAGGCATAGCTGGCGTATGCCGTCATATCATCAAGTGTCGGTGTCAGCTGCGACAGATCATAACGCAGGCTGCCTTCCAGTCCGGCGTGGCGGGTTTTGCCGCGTGCGGTAACGCTGTCGGTCACCTGATTGGAATCGTACTGATTATTGAAGTTGATCAGGAAGAGACCGATTTCACCCTGCAGCGCATCGCCCTCGTAGCGTGTCCCCAATTCCCAAGTGCGCGCCTTTTCCGGCTCGATATTACCGCTGTCGACCGCTTTGCCCATTTGACTGTATTGCACGGTCCCGAATGAGCCTTCCGTGTTCGCGTACACATTCCAGTATTCATTCAGGTGATACATCACGTTCAGCGCTGGCAGGGGCGCGTTGTAGCTCACATCCAGGCGGTTATTCTTGATGTAGTTGTTCTGATACGAGGTGATATGCTCGTAACGCATACCCGGTGTAATGGTCCAGTCGCCGATATCAATACGATCATCGATATAAAAGGCGTGGGCATCGGTACCGGATTGGGTATCACGATCGTAAGGGCTACGGGTTGACGGCAGAACGCCGTTGCTGGCCTTACTGTAATAACGCAGCTCGTGGGTGGACTCGCTCACATAACGGTAGCCCACGCCAACTTCATGCGCCGATTGCCCCCAGCGGAAGCTCTGGCTGTAACGTGGCTCCACGCCGCGCACCCAGTATTCACGCGGAGACAGTGTCAGGTTCTTGCCCTGATCCAGATAACCGCTGCGCAGGGTATAGGTATAGAAACTTTGCACATCGAATTTGTGTTGCTGGTCGGGCTGGTACCGGTAGCCAAAGTTCGCCAGCTGGCGGCGGCCCCAGAACTTATCGTATGGGCGTGTCGATTGAAACGGGTTGGCATTGTAATCTGCCCGGCTCAGGCCGCCCGGCATGTCCGCTTCACCTTCATAATATTGCAGCAGGCTATTAAACGTATGCACATCGTTGGGGGCATAGCGGCTTTTCAGCATCACGTCGTCAATTTTGGTTGAACTGTGTTCGCGCCAGTCGCTGCCGCGCGTGCCGGAATAAAGCAGTGCGCTGCCAAAGCCATTATCCGCGGTGCCGCCGATCATCAGGTTGCCCGTTCCCTTTGGGTGATCCTGACGAGACGTCGGGCTCAGTTGGCCCTGCATACCGGCCTCCATGCCGAAGGTCTCCGGGATGGCCCGAGTGACAAAGTTGACCACGCCACCGACGCTCTGTGGCCCATAACGAACGGCACCGCCGCCCCGTACCACATCAACGGCATCCATATTGCCGAGGGAAACCGGCGCCAGCGACAGCTGCGGCTGGCCATAAGGGGCGAAGGGGACCGGGATCCCGTCCATCAGTACCGTTGAACGGCTGGCCAGACGCGGGTTCAGGCCACGAATACCGAAATTGAGTGCCATATCGTGACTGCCGGTCCCGTTGTTTTCTGGCGCAACAACGCCGGGAACGCGGTTCAACACTTCACGTAGCGTGGTAGCCCCGGTTTTGGCGAAGGCTTCACGGCGAACGACATCACGTGCCCCAGCGTGTTCGAACACGTCAATTTGCCGGCCTTCAGCCAGCCAGTCGCCCACAACGGTGATGTCTTGTTCTTTCTGCGCGATTGGGATATTGACCAGGGTGTAACCATTGCCACCGAGCGCCTTGGCCTGCAAACCGCTGCCCGCCAGCAGTGCGTTCAGCCCTTGGTCGAGGCTGTAATTACCCTTTAACCCCGGCGAATGCTTACCGGCGGTGAGCTTTCCGTCTACCGACAGCGCAATACCGGCATGCGCGGCAAAGGTCGTCAACGCACCATCCAGATCACCCGCAGGGATAGCGTACGCGGTGGGTGCCGGTTGTGCTGCCATCACCGGTAAAGCGAATGCCAGGCCCACGGCTATCGCCAGTGGTTGAAGCGGTTTTCCCCAAAAGTTGTTCATACCTTCTCCTGATTTCTTCTATTTTTTGCTGCAGTGTTTTATCTGGAGTCGAATGAGAATGGAAAAGGGACAATCAAGAATGCGATTTTTTATCATTTTCATTTAAATAAATCAGGCGGGGACAATTTTTAACCAGTAACGGGTAAAACTTTGCAGCCGTATCGGCAGGGTTTGGCTGAGTAAAAGAAGGGCGCGATCCGGCTCCCTCAGCGGGAAGCTGCCGCTAACACGAAAATTGGCAACGGCGGGATCGCATTCCAAACGGCCAGGGCGGTAACGCGCCAGTTCGGCAATCACCCGATCCAGCCGCCATTGGCTTACGTTGAGCACGCCGCGTGTCCAGCCATCAGCGGCATCCAGTGTCTGCAGCGGGTTAAATGCGGTGGCGCTAAAGCTGATTTGCTCGCCGGCGTTAACCCGACGCTTCTCCTGCGGATACTGTGCCAGTTGGGCTTCCACGGCGTGTTCAATCACGGCCAACTGCGTTTGCCCCTCGCTTTCACGTACCAGAAAATGGGTGCCCAGTGCACGCATTGCGCCTTGTTGGCTTTCTACCCACAGAGGGCGGGCATCACGGCCGGTTATGAGGCTAATCTCACCGGTGTGCAGTACGAACAGCCGCTTTTCAGCGGTGTAGCGAACATCAACGGCGCTGGCGGTGTTTAACACCAGTTGGCTGCCGTCGCTAAGGATGATGGGTTTGATCTCACCCGTAGCGGTGCGGTAGTCAGCGCGCAGCTCACGTCCCAGCGGTGACTGATAGCCTAGCCAACTGCCGCCAACGCCGAGCAATAGCAGCAGGCTTTTCAACAGCGTGCGGCGATCCAACGAGCTGTGGCGATCGGCCTGATCGAGCGTGCGATAGCTAAATTTACCCGGTACGCCTTGTAATTGGCTTTGTAGCGCCTCAACCCGTTGCCAGGCCCAGCGGTGGTCATCGTGTTGTTGATGCCAGGTCTGCCATTGCTGTCGCTGGCGTTCGGTGACATTTTCATCACTTAACAGGGCAAACCAGTGAGCGGCCATTTTCAGCGCATGGCGTTGTTCGGAGGTGATGTTATGACTCATTGCAGGTATTCGTTTTCCAGGCTGAACAGCAGGCAGTGCTCGGTGGCTTTTGCCATATATTTCTTCACTGAACTGACTGAGACGCCAAGCCGCAAAGCGATGTCGGCATAACCCAACCCTTCAAGTTGCGACAGCAAAAAGGCCTGTTTGATTTTTGGGCCCAACCCGTCGAGCATGCTGTCGATCTGTTGTAGGCTTTCCAGCAAACATTGGCGTTGTTCCGGTGAGGGGGCAAGCGCTTCCGGCGCTAATGCGAGCATATCCAGATAGGCTCGCTCCAACGTTTTACGGCGGAAAAAATCGACCATGACCCGTTTGGCGAGCGTGACCAAGAAATCTTTAGGTTCACGGATGGTGGCGGCGGAATCACTTTTCAGGATCCGCAGGAACGTGTCTTGTGCCAAATCGTCGGCATCACATGCGCAGCCAAGCCGACGGCGTAGCCAGCCCTGTAGCCAACCATGGTGGGTTGTATAGAGGTGAGCTAGCGCTTCAGAGGGTGAAGGGGCTGTGGCTGACATGGGTTCCGCGGTGAAGGTCTACTCTAAAAAAGATGCGCGGATGATAATTGAGAATGGTTATCGTTTCAAGTTTGATGCCGTCCATGGCAACCGGTTCTCTTAACGTTCACTGAGTCGCTGTCCTGTTGCAGCGTCAAACAAGTGGATTGCATCACTGTTGGGAGCCAGGTACAGCAACTGACCGCTGTCTGCGTTGACTCGCCCGCTGAACTGTACGTGCAACGTGTAACTGCCCCAGGTGAGATGCAGCAGGCTGACATCGCCGGTGATCTCCATCAGCCGCAGCGTGGCGGCCGGTTGTTCGCTGGTTTCTACCAAACGGAAGTCATGCGGGCGCAGCCCAAGGATCACTTTGCTGCCTGGAACGGTTTGATGCCATTTCGCGGGCAGGGGAAACCATAACGTTCCGCAGGTTACGCCAGGACGATGGTCACGTGGCGTAACGACGCCCTCCAACAGGTTCATCGGCGGTGAGCCGATAAAACGGGCGACAAAGGTATCTGCCGGTGCATCGTAAATCTCCAGCGGTTTCCCTTGCTGCACGATATTGCCGTCTTTCATCACCACAATTTGGTCAGCCAGCGTCATGGCTTCGATCTGGTCGTGAGTGACATACACCGTGGTGGTTTTAAATTGCTGATGCAGGGATTTGATCTCGGCGCGCAGCTCCATACGCAGTTGGGCATCAAGGTTGGACAGCGGCTCATCGAACAAAAATACCTTCGGGTTGCGCACCATGGCGCGGCCCATCGCCACCCGCTGGCGCTGTCCGCCTGACAGCTCTTTCGGGTAGCGCAGTAAAAGCGGGTCGATTGCCAAAATACGCGCGGCCTGTTGTACCTTGGCCTGCTGTTCGCTTTTTGGCACCTTCATCACCTGCATGTGGAACGCCATGTTTTCAGCCACCGTCAGGTGCGGGTAGAGCGCATAACTCTGAAATACCATGGCGATATCGCGATCGGCCGGGTCCAGATCGTTAATTTTTTGCTTATCCAGCAGGATCGCGCCGTCGGTCAGCGTATCGAGCCCGGCCAACAGACGCAGTAACGTGGATTTCCCGCAGCCAGAGGGGCCGACCAGCACGGTAAAACTGCCGTCGGGAATGGTCAGATCCAACGGATTCAGCACGCGCTGTTTACCGTAATATTTGGTGACTTTTACCAGCTCTACACTTGCCATCAGACCATTTCTCCGGCGCAGGTTTTCAGGGTGTTCCAGTCCAGGTACTGGCGCGGTGAACTGCTGATGGCGTGGCTTGCGGCGTGGATACCCCAGCGCAGCGCGACCGCAGCGGAATGGCCATACAGGCAGGCGGTCAGAAACCCCGCGTTAAAACTGTCGCCGGCACCAATGGTATCGACGACCTTGATCGGATGCGCCGCTGCTTGCAACAGGCGCTCTCCCCACCACATGCGAGCGCCGTCAGGGCCGCATTTCACCACACAGGCGGCATCGGTCGGTTGCTGCCGGTTCAGCGTGCGGGCGGCGGTGTACAGGTCTTCATGACCGGCCATACCGCAGGTCTCCACTTCATTAAGCAACAGAATGTCGCAGAACGGCAGCCAGTCGGCGATCTGCCCGCGTAAAGCATCGCTCCAGCCCTGAGGTGGCCAGCCGGTATCCACCGCAATGCGGTAGCCGCGCTGGCGCAAGGTTTGCAGCAGCGCCGGATATTCCGCCATCAAGGTGGTGCACAAAAACGTGCCGCACAACAACACCGTGTCGCCAGTGCCGGCGAACAGCGGGATCTGATGCAGCACGTCGTCCTGGCTCAGGCGGGTGATATGGCCCTGATTGCTGAAAAAAGTGCGCTCGTTATCGGGGTGCGTTACACCGAAGGTCAGAGAGGTTTCACAACTGTAGGTCGGCCAGTACAGCGAGCTTTCCGGGAACAGCTGTGCCAGCCAGGGGCTGAAATAGTCGTTGCCCTGGTTGGCCACCAGCCGGTAAGGGGTTTCCAGCGCCGCCAGCGCCAGTGCGCAGTTGCCCGCCGAACCACCGGGGCGCAGTTCGCTGTGATCCAGCATCGCCTCGGTGCCTTTTTGCGGCCACTGTTGCAACGTGCTCATGATCACGTCGACGTTGATATTGCCAACCACGTACAGTGTGGGTCTGGTGTTGGTGTTCATCATGTTAATTTCCCTGAATAAATTAGCCCTTGCTGCCGCCACTGGTTAAACCGCTAACCAGCGTTTTTTGCAGCCAGATGGCAATAAAAAGAGGTGGAATGGCGGCCAGAATGCCGACGGCGGCGATCAACCCGTCATCGGTGGCGCGCCCGGCAGTGAAGCCAGCAATGGTGACAGGTAGCGTCTGTGCCTGAATATTGCTGGTGAACAGCAATGCATAGAAAAATTCGTCCCAGGCCAGCAGCCAGCCAAACAGCGCGGAGGCGCCCAGTGCCGGTTTGGCCAGCGGCAGGGTGATGCGTAACAACACCTGCCATTGCCGCAGCCCATCCAACCGCGCCGCCTGTTCGATATCTATCGGCAAGGCGTCGAACTGGTTTTTTAGCATCCAGGTGAGAAACGGCAAGATCAGTGAGCAATAGACCAGCACCAAACCAATATGGGTATTCAACAAGGCTAACTGTTGCAAAATAAAGTACAGCGGCAAGACAAAAGCCACGGGGGGCACCATGTAAATGGCCAGGCTGGCAAACAGCCAACCGTCGCGTCCTGGGTAGCGTGAAAAGCTGAACGCTGCCGGGATCGCCAACAGTAATGAAATTAGCGTAGCGCCACAGGCCACCAGTAGGCTGTTGAATAGCGCGTGCAGAAACAAGGTACCCGGCTGGCCGGGCTGCAATGACAGCAGGCTGCCGTAGCGCGAAAAGTCCCACTGACGTGGCAGCCACTCCAGGGGCACTCGCGTCAGATCGGCCGAGGCACTGACGCTCATCAGAAACAGCCACAGCATGGGCGCAAGGATTGAAACTGCCAGCAGCAGCGCGGCGCTGTAGCGCAGCACCAAACGAATGTTACGCTTCATCGGCGAGGCTCCTTCGGCGCTGACGGAACAGCATCAGCATGTACAGCGCGATCAATAACCCGCACAACAGCGTCATCAACACCGCATAGGCGGCACCGCTGCCGGCGCGCAGATAACTGAATGATTCCTGATACACGAAGAAACTGAGGGTTTTGGTACTGTCCATCGGCCCGCCGCGCGTCATCACGTAAATAATGTCGAACACCTTGAAGGCGTCAATGGTACGCAATACCAGAGCCACCGCCAGCGGTGCCAGAATGGCGGGCAGGGTGATGGCGCGAAACCGCCGCCAGGCAGAGGCCCCGTCCAGCCGCGCAGCCTCGTACAAATCGTCTGGGATGGATTGCAACGCCGCCAGCGTCAGCAGGGTAATCAGCGGGTAATTCTTCCAAATATCCGCCAGCATCACCGCGTTAAGTGCCGAAGCGGGATCGCCCAGCCAACTGCGGTAGTGATCAATTACGCCAAGCTGGGTCAACAGTGCGTTGATACTGCCGTAATCCGGGTTGAAATTCAGCCGCCACATGGTGGCATTAACGATGGTGGGTAGCGCCCAGGGCAGAATAACCAGTACCCGCAGAAGGTTACGCCCATGGAATTTTTGGTTAAGCAGCAACGCGACCAATACGCCAATCACGCCTTCAAATGCCACTGACACCAGGGTGAAATACAATGTACGCCACAAGGCAGCCTGGAAATCCGAATCGGTCAGCGCATAAAAAAAGTTGTCCATACCGACCCAGGCCGGCGTTACGCCATCGCCCACCAGCGCCGCATCGGTAAAGCTCAGCCATAGCGTACGGGCCAGCGGCCAGGCGGTTAGCAGCAGCATCATCAGTAGCATGGGTGCTAACAGCACCCATGCCTGACGCCGCTCACGTTGGGGAAAAGTGAGCATTGTCATTCCTTAACGCAACCGCGCAGCGCTTTGGGTCGCGGCGTCCAGCCCGGCCTGCGGCGTGACTTTACCCTGCAAGATTTGCTGCAGCTCCTGCTGCAATCCGTTGGACAAACGGGAGTAATCAGCGGTTTCAGGGCGCGACAGCATCACGTTCAACGACTGTTTGGCTGCGGCAATCAACGGCTCCTGGCCTTTCTGTACCGCCGGATCGTCGTAGGACGCCTTCCAGATCGGCAGGCTCAGTTTGGCGTATTTGTCTTGCACCGGCTGTGAGGTCATATAACTGATGTACTGCCAGGCTTGGTCAGGGTGGGCGCTGGCTTTGGCGATGCCCAGCCCCATCGACCCATTCACCGCGGAGACCTGGCCTTCCACCGAGCCAGGCGCAGGGACGATCCCGACGTCACCGGCCACTTTACTTTGCTTCGGATCGTTGGCCATGTTGTACATGTAGGTCCAGTTGAGCGCGAAGGCGGCGTCACCGTTGGAAAACGCCTTACGCACGTCTTCCTCCAGATACTCGCGGGAGTTCGGGTTGGTTAACCCTTTGTCCAGCGACGCTTTCATATAGTCGACAGCCTGCAGCGAACCTGGCGTAGAGAAGGTGATTTTCCCTTGCTGGATAAACTGCCCCTTAAAGGCAGACACCAACGTGGTGTAGTCGCATACCAACGCCTCGGCCTGTGACCAGCTCCACACCAGCGGGTACTTGACCACGTTTTTCTGTTTCAGGATTTCGGCCTGTTGCGCCAGCTCCTGCCAGGTTTTCGGCGGGGCTGCGATCCCGGCCTTGGCCAGCATGGCTTTGTTGTAATACAGGTATTTGGTGTCCAGGATCCACGGCATACCCCAGCGTTTGTCTTTATAGGTCACGGTGGTCATGGCACCGGCAAAGATTTTATTGCTGTCGTCGGCACTAATGCGCGCAGTGACGTCTTGCAACAAGCCGAATTTGGTGAATTCCGCGGGCCAGATAGCGTCAAACAGCACCACATCATAGCCGTTACTGCCAGCACCGCGCGCGGCAACGATTTTATCGTGCAGGGCTTCGTAAGGAACAAACTCCAGGTTAACGGTGATATCCGGGTGCTGTTTGCTGAAGTCCGCGGTCATCGCGCGGATATCGTTTTCACTGTAGGCCGCCTGGGTCATAAATAACGCATTGATTTGCGTTGGGGCGGCATAGGCGGATGACAGGCTGAGGGCCAGAGCAGAAAGGGTACAGACTGCCGTAGCGGCAAGGGTATGGCTTTTCATTGTGCGTTCTCCGGTGTTAAAAAGATTCTTAAATCAATTTGATTGCTTTATTAGAGGGCACCATACTGCAAAGACGATTTCCCTTTCTGCATAGGCAGTTATGACGACTTCCGGCACTAACCTTGAACATGCTCGTGCACACAACCGGCGCGTAGTGATAGAGGCTATCCGTCTGCACGGTGAGCTGACCCGTGCCGAAATTGCCCGGCTGACCTCACTGACGCCGCAAACCGTTTCAAACATTGCAACAGAACTGGAACAGGCCGGTATTCTCTCCTCGCACCTGCCGCGTCGTGCCGGCGGGCGGGGCCAACCGGCCACGCCGTTGACCCTGAACCCAGACAGTGCGTATTCCATCGGCATCCATCTGGATCATCAGTCACTGCTGATCATCGTCGTTGATCTGTCAGGCAGCGTTCGTTTCCACCGGCTGATTATGGTGCAAAAGCCGCAACCTGCTGCGACCTTGAAACTGATTTGTGATGTACTGCAAGAAATGCGCCAGCAGCCGGATCTGAGCTGGGGAAAAATGTTGGGGATCGGCGTTGTGATGCCGGGGCCGTTTGGCGTCGAAGGTATTTCCTCCGTTGGGCCGACCACGCTGAACGGCTGGGAAAATATTGATGTAGTGGCCGAACTTAACGCGCAGAGTGGCCTGCCGGTGACGCTGGAGAACGACGCCACCGTTGCGGCGATTGGCGAGCGTTTGCACGGTATCGCCAGGCAGCTTAATTCGTTTATTTATTTGTATCTTGGCACCGGGCTGGGGGCGGGGATTTTCACCGACGGCCGAATTTATACCGGCCATGCGCACAATGCTGGTGAGGTCGGCCACATGATTGTGCAACCGGGTGGCCGGGCGTGCTATTGCGGCAACCAGGGGTGCCTGGAACGTTATGTGTCATTACAGGCGGCCTATGAGAGCTGCGGGTTGGATCCGATGCGCGCCAGACCGCAGGACTTACTGGCATTGCCGCAGGGGCAGATAGACACATGGCTGGATTCGGCGGTGCCGGCGTTACGTCAGGCGATCAACATTATTGAGTGCATGTTTGACGCTGAAGCCGTGATTATTGGCGGTCTGATGCCGGAAAGCCTTGTCGAGCAGCTCATCAAGCGGCTTGCGCCATTGCACCGCTCGGTACGCAGTAAATACCTTGACGGTCTGCGGGTGCGGCTGGGGACGACGGGCGCGGATACTGCCGCATTAGGCGCCGCAGCCTTGCCCCTGTTTGATGAGTTTAACCCACGTTATGAAGTGCTATTAAAGTAATAAATTCTATTACCCCCATTTGTATTCTTGCCCGATATTGGTGCGCGCGCTCAATTAATACAATATAAGCAAACGGTTGCTATTTAAATGCAACCGTTTGCTTATTCCTGGCTTATTTTCCTTGACTAAGAATATTGAACGACTTGTTTTTATCGCTTTGTTTTTAAATGGAAATCATCAATAAAAAACCCATTGGCACGCTGATTGCTATTCTTAAACCAACACCTGCGATCGATAAAAAAACCGCGACCACTTCCTGGCCTGAATTGACTCAGCCGGGTGTTGTGCGCGGGTCTGTAGAGAAGGAAAGTAAAATGAGCATCCCATTCACCACGGCGATCCGTGGCAATTTCTTTGATATCACTGCCTGCGTGGATAACCCGCAACAGTTGAGTCGGCAATTACGCCATCTTCCTGACGGATTAATTCTGCTGAATGAAGGCACCATTGTTTGGTTTGGTAGCTGGCAGCAGGGGGAGTCGCTATTGCCGCCGGGGTGCGAGGTTACCCATTACCGTGACAAACTGATCGTGCCGGGTTTTATCGACACCCATATTCATTATCCGCAAACCGAAATGATTGGTGCCTATGGCGATCAACTGCTGGCGTGGCTGAAAAACTATACTTTTCCGACAGAAAGCCAGTTTTGCTGTGAACAGCATTCCGACAAAATGTCGGCGTTTTTTCTACAACAACTGCTAAGCAATGGCACGACTACGGCACTGGTATTTGGCACTGTGCACCCGCAGTCGGTAGAAGCCTTGTTCAGTCAGGCAGCAGCACTCAATATGCGTTTGATCGCCGGCAAGGTGATGATGGATCGCCACGCCCCGGACGCCCTGTTGGAAACCCCGGAGGAGAGTTACCAACAAACACGTGCGTTGATTGAACGCTGGCACGGTAAGCAACGGCTGAGTTATGCCATTACACCGCGTTTCGCCCCTACCAGCACACCGGCCCTGTTGGCACAGGTGCAACGGCTGCGGGAAGAGTTTCCTGATGCCTATATGCACACCCACCTGAGTGAGAACCTGGATGAAGTGGCATGGGTGAAAGAACTGTTCCCGGACAGCCGCAGCTATCTGGATGTTTATCATCAGTATGGAATGACCGGGGAGCGGAGCGTTTTCGCCCATTGCCTGCATTTGGAAGAGCAAGAGTGGGACTGTCTATGCCAGACCCGCTCGGCGATCGCCTTTTGCCCGACCTCCAACCTGTTCCTTGGTAGTGGCCTGTTCAATATGCAAAAGGCTTGGCAAAAACAGGTGAAACTGGGCATCGGCACCGACGTTGGCGCCGGTACCACGTTCAATATGCTGCAAACGCTGGGTGAGGCTTATAAGGTTGGCCAGTTGCAGCACTATCAACTCTCCGCCTGCGAGGCGTTTTACCATGCCACGCTGGGCGGTGCACGGGCACTGTCGCTGGAGGATAAAATCGGCAACTTTGACATTGGCAAAGAGGCGGACTTTGTGGTGCTGGATCCTGCGGTGTCACCGTTGCAGAAGCTGCGCCATGAGAACAGCCGCGAGTTAGCGGAACAACTTTTTGTGCTGATGACGCTGGGCGATGATCGCAACGTTTACCGTACCTACGTCGACGGTAAAGTGGTCTATCGGCCAACCACGCACCAGGAGGCTGCATGATCCAGTTTCTGCTTAATCAAACGCTGAAAAGTGAAACAGCGCTCGATCCCAACACGACGGTGCTGAACTATCTGCGTCGCGATCTCGGCCGCTGCGGCACCAAAGAAGGCTGCGCTTCCGGTGACTGTGGCGCCTGTACTGTCGTCCTGGCGGAGCCGGACGGCAAACAATTGCGCTATCGCAGCGTTAACGCTTGCCTGACTTTCGTCAGTGCGCTGCACGGCAAACAGCTGATCACCGTAGAGGATCTTAAACAGCAGGGGGCGTTGCACAGCGTGCAGCAGGCGATGGTTGACTGTCATGGCTCACAGTGCGGTTTTTGCACGCCGGGATTTGTCATGTCTATGTTTTGTCTGCAAAAAAACAGTGAAAGCTATCAGCCTGAACAGGCGCAGCACGCGTTGGCTGGGAATCTGTGTCGTTGTACCGGCTATCGGCCGATTTTTGCCGCGGCGCAGCAGGCCTGCAATACCAAAACGCCCGACAGTTTCGAACGCGACCAGGCGCAAACGCGACAGCGTTTACAGGCGATAGGCCCAGCGACGTTGGTGGCGTCCGCGGGCAAACGCTGCCTGTTGCCACAAACCCTCGATGAACTGGCGACGCTGTATCAGCAACACCCCGAGGCCAAACTGCTGGCCGGCGGTACCGACCTGGCACTGGAGGTCACTCAGCGTCATCAGGATATCCCGTTGATGATCGCCGTTGGGCAGATTGACGCGCTCAAGCGCGTCCGTTGGCAGGATGAGCGTCTGATCATCGGGGCCGGGGCGACGTTAAGCGATGTATACCCGCTACTGGCCAGCTATCACCCGGCCTTTGACGAACTGTTGGGGCGTTTTGCTTCGCAACAAATTCGCAATCAGGGCACCTTGGGCGGCAATATCGCCAACGCATCCCCGATTGGTGATGGTGCACCGTTACTGTTAGCGCTGGATGCGAAGCTGACGTTGCGCTGCGGTAAGGCGCGTCGTGAACTGCCGTTGAACGACTTCTTCCTGGGCTACCGCCAGACCGCATTGCAGCCGGGAGAGTTTATTGAAAATATCCTGTTGCCAGCCAGCGCGCCGGCAGATTTCCGCGCCTGGAAGGTCTCTAAACGGCTGGAAGATGATATTTCTGCGGTCTGCGGTGCCTTCAATCTCACCCTTGACCAAGGTGTCATTCGTGACGCCCGTTTGGCGTTTGGGGGCATGGCGGCAACGCCGAAACGCGCCTTGCTGAGTGAACAGCAACTGGTGGGGCAGCCGTGGCAGCGCGCCACGGTGGAACGGGCTGCGCAGGCGTTGGCACAAGACTTTACGCCGCTGAGCGATTTTCGTGCCAGCAGCGCCTACCGTTTGCTGGTGGCGCAAAATCTGCTGCGTCGCTATTTCATCGCATTGACCGAGCCACAGCTGGCGATCGAGGTGACTGCCCATGAGTAATCGCAAATACAGCGAACAGACGCAGGCGCAACTGGCCGAACGCTTCCGTCAGTCATTGACCAGCGGTGTGGGACGGAGCCGTAAACACGAAAGCGCCGACAAACACGTCAGCGGAGAAGCACAATACATTGACGACCGGTTGGAGTTTCCCAACCAGTTGCATCTGGCGGCCAAGCTGAGCGAACGGGCGCATGCCCGTATAGAAAAACTGGATCTGTCTGCCTGTTACGATTTTCCCGGTGTAGTGCGGGTGATCACTTGGCAGGACGTGCCGGGCGAGTTGGATATCGCACCTTTAACCCACGGCGATCCGCTGTTGGCGAAAGAGGAGGTGGAATACGTCGGGCAGGTGATTGTGGTCGTGGCGGCGGACGATCCCGAGACCGCCTGGCGCGCTGCGCAGGCGGTCAGCGTAACCTATCAGGATTTACCCGCCCAGTTGGACGTCACGCAGTCCCTGCGAGATGGCTTTGTGGTACAGGAGGCCCATCATCATCAACGGGGTGATGTCGAGGGGGCACTGGCGCAAGCTAAGCACCGTATTCAGGGTGAGTTGCACGTTGGGGGACAGGAGCATTTCTATCTGGAAACCCAGATAGCCTCGGTGCTGCCCGTCGAAGACGGCGGCATGCTGGTCTATTCATCGACCCAGAACCCGACAGAAATACAAAAACTGGTCGCTGCGGTGCTCAATCTGCCCATGCACAAAGTGACTATCGACATGCGTCGTATGGGCGGTGGCTTTGGTGGCAAAGAAACGCAGGCCGCAGGCCCGGCGTGTTTATGTGCCGTGGTGGCGCATCTCACCGGACGACCGGTCAAAATGCGGCTTAATCGCCGTGACGACATGCTGATTACCGGTAAGCGTCATCCGTTTTATATCCAGTATGACGTCGGCTTTGACGACAACGGATTGTTGCACGGCGTGAAAATCGACCTGGCAGGCAACTGCGGTTACTCGCTCGATCTTTCGGGGTCTATCGTCGATCGTGCCATGTTTCACGCCGATAATGCCTATTTCTTGCAGGATGTATTGATTACGGGGCACCGATGTAAAACCCATATTGCATCCAATACCGCCTACCGTGGTTTTGGCGGCCCGCAGGGCATGATGGCAATTGAGCAGGTCATGGATCATATTGCCCGCTATCTGGGGGACGATCCGCTGGCGGTGCGCAAAACCAACTATTACGGCAAGGAACAGCGCAATGTCACTCATTACTATCAGCCGGTTGAGCAGAATCTGCTGCAAGAGATCACCGCTGAACTGGAACACAGCGCCGATTATCAGGCGCGGCGTCAGGCGATTCGGCACTTCAACGCACAAAACCCGATTTTGAAGAAAGGGCTGGCGCTGACGCCGGTGAAGTTCGGCATCTCCTTTACCGCCAGCTTCCTCAACCAGGCCGGGGCGCTGGTACTGATTTACACCGACGGCAGTATTCAACTCAACCACGGTGGCACCGAAATGGGCCAGGGGTTGAACACCAAGGTGGCACAGATTGTCGCAGAAGTGTTCCAGGTCGAGGTTGAGCGTATCCAAATCACCGCCACCGATACCGGCAAGGTACCCAATACCTCGCCAACGGCGGCGTCGTCAGGCACAGACTTGAATGGCAAAGCGGCGGAGAATGCCGCCTTGACCATTAAGCAACGCCTGATCGACATGCTCAGCAAACAGCATTGTGTCGATGCCGCGCAGATCGCCTTCAATAATGGTCAGGTCAAGGTAGGAGAGCACTATTTCAGCTTTGAACAGGTGGTTGAGCAGGCCTATTTCAACCAGGTTTCACTCGCCAGCACCGGCTATTACCGCACGCCGAAGATTTTCTACGATCGCGACCAGGCCCGCGGCCATCCGTTTTATTACTTTGCCTACGGTGCGGCCTGCGCGGAAGTCGTCATCGATACCCTGACCGGTGAATATAAGCTGTTGCGTGCCGATATTCTGCACGACGTGGGCGACTCACTGAACCCGGCGATCGACATAGGTCAGGTGGAAGGGGGATTTGTGCAGGGTATGGGGTGGCTAACCAGCGAAGAACTGGTGTGGGATGACAAGGGCAAGTTGCTGACCAACGGGCCGGCCAGCTACAAAATCCCGGCGATTGGCGATGTGCCTGCCGATCTGCGCGTCACGCTGCTGGAGAACCGCAAAAACCCGGAGGACACGGTGTTCCACTCCAAAGCGGTGGGCGAGCCACCGTTCATGCTGGGGATCTCGGTCTGGTGTGCCATCAAAGACGCGGTGGCCAGCCTGGCGGATTACCGCCTGCAGCCCAACATTGACGCACCGGCCACGCCAGAGCGGGTGCTGTGGGGCGTACAGCAGATGCTGAATAGTGACATTGTCACTAACTTGGCGCGGGAGAACGGCAATGGATGAATGGATTGAGGCTTTGGCCGAGCAGCGGCGGCGTGGCGAGCCTTGCATCCTGGTGACGCTGGTGGATGAGTTGGGGTCCACGCCGCGTAACCGTGGAACCAAAATGCTGGTAACCGCGGAACGGGCGGTGAATACCATTGGCGGTGGCCATCTCGAGTTTCAGGCGTTAGCGATCGCCCGAGACATGCTCAAGCAGGGCGTTGCCACGCTGCGACTGGAGCGCTTCCCTCTGGCGGCTCGGCTGGGACAATGCTGCGGTGGAACCACCAACGTGCTGTTCGAACCCCTGATACCCCCTCGACCACAGATTGCGCTGTTTGGCGCAGGACACGTGGGCCGGGCGTTGGTGACCATCCTTGCCACACTGCCGTGCCGGGTGCATTGGGTGGATGGTCGTGCTGCGGAGTTTCCTGCGCTGATCCCGGAGGGGGTTCAACAACAGATCTGTGAAGACCCGCTGGAGATGGTCGATGCCATGCCGGCTGGGAGTTATTTCATCGTCATGACGCATGATCACGCATTAGACCTGGCGCTGGCAGAACGCATTTTACGCCGTGGTGATGCCGGTTACTTCGGCCTGATCGGCTCACTGACCAAACGCAAACGCTTCGAATATAAACTGGGCCAGCGCGGTATCAGTGAACAGACGATTGCCGGTATGCGTTGCCCTCTGGGGCTGCCGGACGTGAAAGGCAAGCTGCCAGCGGAAATTGCGGTGGCGGTAGCCGGGGAGATCATTGCCTGTTATGGCAGGTAAAAAGCATCCCCTCCGGCATGTTTGTTTCTTACAGGCCAGATCAAAAACTGAAGGTACCTTGGGCCAGAAAGAAGTTCATGTCTTTCAAACCGGCGTTCTGTTCAAGGCTGCGTCCGACGTTGAAATAGACGTAAGCGACCTTGAATTGCAGCCAACTCTCCGGGGTCCAGAGGGTTTCGATCTGGTACTGATGGCCAATAAACCGACTGCCTTTTTCACTGTCTTTGACCGGTCTCATGGGCCCCAGATAGAAACCATCCGCCGAACTCTGACGCCACATGGCGTCCCAACTGAGATCCAGCGATACCGTTTCCCATGGTGTCAGGGTGATAGAGGGATGAAGGTCGATCAGGTTGGCTGGCGCGACCAAGCCATTTTCGGTCAGGTAGGGCAGCTTAGGGTACATGGCATTGAAGGTATTGAGTTGCCCGTCATGCGGGTTTTTGTCGCCGCTGGCGATGCCAGCTTTGCCGCCGAATCTTGGTTTGAGAGGCCAGCTTTCAATGGTATAACCGGCATGACTAGAAACAGACCAGGCGCGTATGTCATGTTGCTGAAATTGACCGTACTGATAGGCGGTTTCATTATCCCAATCAACGTTGTTTGCATGACCATACAAACGAGCACCGAGGGTGTAGCGCCGCTCTTCCCCCATCCCTTGCGTGTAGTGGGCGTTCTGCTGTTCAAAACCAAAGGTGTAAACATCCACTGAGGAGTTGAACGCGGTGACTGGCGTGGTGCCATAGATACCCCAAACTTTTTGACTGTTGTCGGTACTGTCGTCAAAACTGCCTTCTTTCAGCGTAATGGGATGACCGATAAAGGCATCAAGCCGACTCGTGTCCCATTGCCAACTGGCACGTATTGCGTCAAAGGCGCGACGCACGTTAGCCCCATCACGGGTTCCCATTAGGTGCAGTGCCCCCAAAGGTATTTCCTGGCGTCCTACGCGCAGTGTGCCTTCACCGTACGGGGTGGGCAACTTCAGGTCTATGTACCCTTGTCCCAAATAGGCATGATCTTCATCGGTGGGTTTGCGCCCTTGCTCGCGGGGTGTGGCCAACGATGAACCGACTTGGATGTATGCACTAAAATAGTCGGTATAGTCAAACCGACTACCGATCAATAGCCTTTGCATGAAAATGTCATCGCGGCTGGCGCCGTTCACGCCGAGATCGCGGCGATCGGTCCATTCGTAGCGTTCGCGCAGCGAACCATCAAATGACAAAAGCCTATTGTCGCCTAGGTCGATATTCTTCCAGGACGGGGATGGCGCTGCCACCGCAGAGGCGATGGGTAAACCTAGCGTAAACACTAAATAAAAGGGTAATTTCATTTTTTATGCTCAAAAAACCGCACCGTAGTGCGGTGAGAGAAAGTGTCATTATTACTGTGCAGATTGGTGAACTTCAGCTATATAGCCCCCGGGGAACTCAACCAGTGCCGCGCTTTTTGTTTCTGCGGGGTTACTATTCCAGAGAATCTTGGCACCGCTGGCGCGTGCTTTTCTGAGCGTGTCTTGCAGGTTGGCTACGGCATATCCGGTCCGCTCATGGCCAAAGGGATAAGGCAAGTAGCCATTCGTGACAAATATGCGAGTTTTGCCAAAGGCTGAGTCCAGCTTGACTTCCCGAATAGTTTTTTGCCCATTACGACCAATTACCTGGTCGTTAACTTGAGTGTCACTGACCACTTTCCCATGAGAAAATGCTTGGTAACTTTTAATAAAAGTATTTACCCGATAAGAAGAGAGATAAATACGGTTTTCCGGAATGTAGGACAGCGGTTTGTAATTCGGAGCCTTGGTATGAGAGTAAAGCTGCATATTGACGCCACCTGGCCATTGTACTATCGCATCACGACCAATTGGGTCATCGAAAGGTTCAACCAATACATCGGCACCTGAAGCCTTGGCTTTTTTGATGGCTTCATCCATGTTTTTTACCAGAAAGCCGTTGCGCTCTGTCCCGAATGGATAAGGGATCGGCGTTTGGAAATCGAATACCGAGAAAGTACCTGAGGGGGTCAGTATCAACTGGGAAAATGTTTGGCTCGGAGTTGGTGTGACATCAGCTAATACGCGTTTTGTAACGGTGCCACCGAAAGTTTTCACGATGCTGTCTACGAAGTTGTCCATTTTGCCGTGTTCAACATATACATGCGCGGTGTCGTACTGAGGGCTGACCGCGACCAGCTCAGAACCATTAGCGTACGACAAGGCTGGAGTGAGCAGGGTAAATATCGATGTCAGCATCCAGCAAGAAGGAATACGAGCCTGTGTCATTCAATACACCTCATTAACTTGGCATTAGTGAATCGTTGATATAAACGACCATGAAATCGTTATATTTGATTAAAAACTCAATGGCGTCGGCGCAGAGTCGATGCTGAATTTCATCTTACGAAGTTAATGAATAAAACATAGATAATAATTTTATACAGCTTGTTGAGTTTTTTTATCCATTTAAATACAGTTGGTTAAAATTCATTAAAGACCATTGAGTTAACGAAAAAGAACAGGGTTTTAGTCAGTGCGGAATAAAATACTAATGGCTAAAATTACCGCATCGGCGACAATGAATATTTCAATAATGCTATTTAAGAAATTCATTATCATGCGAGAAATTTCGGCAATAATATTAAGGCGGCGGTGAATGGGTACAGCTAACGTCGGGTGATAGGGCATATTGAAGTAGCAGCCGTGGATAACGCCGATGGATCACCACTATTTGTGTGATAGAGCCAAATTTGAAATGTCCATCGGCTAGTGGTTAAGCTCCCTAATCACTTGTTTTTGCTCAAACTGCCAACTGCGCCTAAGCTAGGATGTGACTCAAGGGGAGACGAACTCCCCGCAACAATTTTCTGTGGACATGGAGGAGTTTCGATTTGATGCGTTTATCGACATTGGTGCTGGCGATCGGCATGGCGCTGGGCACACAGGCACAAGCAGAAGAGACCAACCCGCACGCGGATCATAGCGCGTTGCCAAGCGGCCAGGCAAAGGAGGCTACCGTGACCGGCGAAGCCAACCAGCACGACAAAAAGAACGAAAACCCGTTCTTCTACCAAAGTCGCCTGCCATTCCAGGCACCACCGTTTAATGTGATCAAAGAAAGTGACTATGCGCCGGCGATTGACGCCGGTATCAAGCAAAAACTGGAGGAGGTGGAGAAGATCGCCAACAATCCGGCCAAGCCTGATTTTAAAAATACCTTTGTGGCCCTAGAGCAAAGTGGCGCATTGCTGTCGCGAGTGATGAACGTGTTTGGGGCCATGACCTCGGCCAACACCAGCGACGCGTTACAGAAGCTGGACGAAGAAAGCTCACCGAAGCTGGCGGCGCTGGACGACGCCATCATGCTTAACAGCAAACTGTTTGCCCGTATCAAGGCTGTGTATGAACAGCGTGACGCACTAAAACTGGATGCGGAATCTCGCCGACTGGTGGAAGTGACCTACAAGAACTTCGAGCTGGCGGGGGCCAATCTGTCCGACGCCGATAAAACCAAGCTGAAGGCGCTGAATCAGGAAGCGGCTACGCTGAGCACCCAGTTCTCCAACAAATTGCTGGCCGCAACCAAAGAGGGTGCGCTGGCGATCGCCGATAAAGGCAAGCTGGACGGCCTGTCGGAAAGCGAACTGGCTGCCGCAGCCCAGGCCGCCAGCGAACGTAAGCTGGATAAACAGTGGTTGCTGGTGCTGCAAAACACCACCCAGCAACCAGAACTGCAAAGCCTGAAGGATCGTGATACCCGCAAAGCGCTGTTTGATGCGTCCTGGAACCGGGCAGAAAAAGGCGATGCTAACGACACTCGCCAGACAATCGCTCGTCTGGCCAAGGTTAGGGCTGAACAGGCCAAACTGCTGGGCTTCCCGAATTACGCAGCCTGGAAACTGCAAAACCAGATGGCCAAAACACCGGATGCCGCGCTGAGTTTTATGCGTAACATCGTCCCTGCGGCGACCGCTCGTGCAGAACGTGAAGCCAAAGACATTCAGGCTGTGATTGACCAGCAGAAAGGTGGATTTAAGGTTGAAGCCTGGGACTGGCAGTTCTATGCAGAACAGGTTCGTAAAGCAAAATACGACCTTGATGAGTCGCAGATCAAACCTTATTTCGAACTGAATAACGTGCTGAACAACGGCGTGTTCTATGCTGCGAATCTGCTGTACGGCATCAGCTTCAAAGAACGCAAAGATATCCCGGTTTACCAACCGGACGTGCGGGTTTATGAAGTGTTCGATAAAGACGGTAAATCATTGGCATTGTTCTATACCGACTTCTTTAAGCGCGACAACAAAGGCGGTGGTGCCTGGATGAGCAACTTTGTCGAACAGTCGAAGCTCAAAGGCACCAAACCGGTGATTTACAATGTTGCCAACTTCACCAAACCTGCGCCAGGCCAGCCTGCGTTGTTGTCGTATGATGATGTGATCACCATGTTCCACGAGTTTGGTCATGCGCTGCACGGCATGTTCGCCGATCAGGAATACCCAAGCCTGTCCGGCACCAACACGGCGCGTGACTTTGTTGAATTCCCATCACAGTTCAACGAGCATTGGGCCAGTGATCCTAAAGTGTTCGCGCACTTCGCCAAGCATTACAAAACCGGGGAAGCGATGCCGCAAGAACTGGTCGACAAAATCAAAAAGGCCGACAAATTCAACAAAGGCTATGACATGACCGAGCTGCTGTCTGCGGCGCTGCTGGATATGCACTGGCACATGTTGAGTGCTGATCAACCGCAACAGGACGTGGACAAGTTCGAAGCCGAATCGCTGCAAAAAGACAAAATCGATCTCAGCTATGTGCCGCCACGCTATCGCTCAAGTTACTTCAAACATATCTGGGGTAACGGCTATGCCGCTGGTTACTACGCCTATCTGTGGACAGAAATGCTGGCGGATGATGCTTTCCAATGGTTTACCGAACACGGTGGCCTGACCCCCGAGAACGGCCAGCGTTTCCGCGACATGGTGTTGTCGCGTGGCAACAGCCAGGATCTGGAAAAACTGTATATCGACTGGCGCGGTCAAGCACCCAGCATCGAACCCATGCTGATTAATCGTGGGTTGAAAGACAAGTAATACCAGAAAGGGCCATTCATTAAGGACACAAGCTTGCTTGTGTCCTTATTAGAGAGGATAGAATCAGGCCAGCGGCCCGCCCATAATGGTTTCTTTCATGCCAGAGAGAATGCGTTCGCCGGTTTCGGTTTTCAGCTCTTCGTACCACCCGCGGGTGATCTCCATTTCTTTGCCGTGAGTCACATCGCAACGTTTGCGGGCTTTCAGCACCAAATCCTTCACGCGATAGCCGCGTTTTTCCTGATAGCGCAGCAGCGCATCTTCAATACCCAGTGAATTTGTCTGCAAGGCAATCGCCAGTACTACGGCGTCCTCCATTGCCGCGCATCCGCCTTGGCCGATGTCCGGTGTGGTGCTGTGCCCGGCATCGCCCAATAATGCCACGCGACCGCGAACCAGTTGTTCGAAAGGTTCGATATCATGGATTTCTATGCGGTTAAGGGTGTTGGGGTCGATCGCCGCAATCAGTTTTTGCACCGGCTCGGCCCAGCCAGAGAAATAACGCTGTAGATCGGCACGCGCGGTGCTGCGATCTTCCGCCAGCCCGGTGGGCAGCGGAACGTCGAAGAAAAAGTAGAAACGGTTGTCGGATACCGGCATTAACGACACGCGTTTGCCTTCGCCAACAAAGGTAGTCCATTGATCGGCTGGCGCGATGGATTCATCAATGGTCACCAGCCCGTTCCAGTTGACGTAACCGGCGTAGCGGCGATCAACGCCATGGCCCAGCACATACGGGCGAATGACGGAATGGGTGCCATCGGCGGCGATCAGGAAATCGCCGCTGACCTGGCTACCGTCTTCAAACCAGGCAGTCACGCCTTCCGGCGTTTCTTCAATGCCACTGACGCGCTTGCCAAAACGCACCTGATCCCGGCCGTAGGTCTCGAGCAACATCGCTTGCAGTTCGGCGCGGGCTACCGGGTAAGGGCGTTCGCCGACGCTGGCGATGAGCGGCTCCAGGCTAAAGCGCGTCAACGTCTGGCCGTGCCGATACTCCTGATACGCCATGTAGTGCATGGCACCGCCGAGCGCCCGCAACGGTTCTTTCATCCCCAAATAATTAAGGCATTTAACGCCGTTGGGCCAAATGGAAATTGCAGCGCCAACCGGTTTGATCTCTTTGACGGCTTCAAACACCTCGGTGTCGATGCCGCAACGCTTCAATGCGATGGCAGTACACAGACCGCCAATGCCGCCGCCAATGACGATTGCTTTCATGTTCTTCTCCTTCATAAGCCATGCTGAGGAGAAGCAATTTCCATACCAGCCCGTAAACAGGGCGCTGGCGCGGTATCAGGCAGCCGCCTGATGCTCATTGGTGCAATACAGGAAAATGGCCGCGTACTTTTGCACCAGGAAAGTCACTGCGCTAGGTGCGATCCCGGTTTGCCAACTGAATTGCCAGGTTTTCAATGCGCTCTGCCATTTGTTTCGTCAGGGCGGTTAATTCTGTGTTTTGTTTTAACAGCGCCAGTAACTGATCAGATTGCTGGGCAGCGAGCGTTTGCCTTTGCGCCATGGCCTCATCCAAATCCTCACGGTGTTGAGCATCGGTCAGAGCATGTGCCTGATCGCGCTCGGCCTGCCGGGTTTGTGCAAGCAAGATCAACGGGGCGGCATAAGCGGCCTGTAGGCTGAATGCCAGGTTCAGCAAAATGAATGGATAGGGGTCAAACTTGGTGAAGCCTGCCAGATTGAGATAAATCCAGACGGCAACGACGACGGTCTGGCCGACCAAAAACGTCGGTGTACCGAAAAAGCGGGCAAAGGCCTCCGCCTTCAACGCAAACCATTGGTCACCAAAGGTGTGGGTTAGGCTTTTCAACGGGCGATAAAAACGAAACTTTTTATTGGGTTGCGACATGGCGTTCACACTCGTGAATGTAATGAAGAAAGATGTCATTTATAGCATGGGGGCCGAAATCCCCGCGCAAGACACAGCACAAATCCACCACAGAAAACCGCGTTCGAATGTTAAACAATCAAAATAATAGACTACGCTAACTATTAGCCTGTCGCGCTAGTGCATGCAGACGGTGCGCATAAAAAGAATGATTTCGCCGCATTGATTAAGGTTGATCGGCATTTTGGAGCTATGAGCAATGAATCTACCCGAAGTCCCGCTTACCCGGCGGCGTTTTATCGTCGGCGCCAGTGCGCTGGTGATCGGAGCCTACCTGCCGTCTACCGGCGCTCTGGCCCGCTCATCCTCTGCTTCCGCGCCTGAAAACAATCCTCATGCAGCCAATGCCTTCGTGCAGATCGACCAGGAAGGGATTGTCACCGTAATCAGTAAACACACCGAGGTGGGCCAGGGCGTGTACACCGGCATGGCGACCCTGGTCGCAGAAGAGCTGGACGCCGACTGGGCGCAGGTGCGGGTGGTTGCCGCGCCGGTTGACACCAACGTCTACAAAAACCTGTCATTCGGTTTCCAGGGCACCGGGGGTTCCAGCTCGGTAGCCAATGCTTACGAGCAGATGCGCCGCATGGGCGCCATGGCGCGTGCGATGCTGGTTCAGGCCGCCGCGCAACGTTGGAAAACATCAGCGCAGGAAATTACCGTGCAGGCGGGCAAGATCCGCCATGCTGCCAGTGGGCGTGAAGCAGGCTTCGGTGAGTTTGCCCTGTTAGCCAGCCAACTGCCGCCACCCGATCCCGCCACATTGACACTGAAAGACCCCGCCAATTTTACCCTGATCGGCAAGGCCAGCGGCCTGCACCGGGTGGATTCACTAGCGAAGACCAACGGCACGGCACAATTTACGCAGGACATTCATGAGCCGGACATGCTGACGGTGACCATCAAAAAGCCGCCGCGCTTTGGCGGCAAGGTGGCCTCGTTTGATGCCAGCAAGGCGCTGGCGGTGCCGGGCGTCGTTACGGTGAAACTGACCGATACCGGCGTAGCGGTGTACGCCAAAAACACCTGGGCGGCGATCCAGGGACGCGAAAAATTGCAGGTGGAGTGGGATGACTCGCAGGCCGAACGCCGCAACACAGAACAGATCTTTGCCGAGTTTCGGCAGGTGGCCCAAAAGGCCGGCGTCGTGGCGAAAAGCCACGGCAATCTGGATGACGCTTTTAATAAAGCCGATAAGGTCATCGAGGCGGAATACACCTTCCCGTACGTTGCTCATGCGCCGATGGAACCCTTGGACGGTTACCTGTTCTGGGATGGCGAAAGCGTCAAGGCGCGATACGGCTGCCAGATCCAAACCCTCGATCATAAACAGCTGTGCGATCTGTTCCAACTGCCGCCGGACAAAGTAGAAATTGAAACCATTTTGGCTGGCGGCAGTTTTGGGCGACGTATTGATTTGGGTAACCCAACGCTGGGGCCGGATCTGGCAGCGGATATGGCGGCGGCGGCCAAGGCCATTGGCCCAGGCCACGGCGTGAAGGTGGTCTGGACGCGTGAGGATGATATTCGCAATGGGTGGTACCGCCCGATGATCTTGCATCGGATGCGCGGTGCGATCCGTGGCGGCAAGGTGGTGGCCTGGAGCGATACCATCGTCGGCCATTCCTGGACGCTTAACAGCGCGATGACGGCACTGGTGGTTAACGGCCTCGATCAGATGATGGTTGAAGGTGCCAGTGAGGTGCCCTATAGCTTTGAAAGTTTCCGTTGCGACGCGCATATCGTGCCGGGTAAGGTGCCGACGACGTCACTGAGATCGGTCGCCAGTACCCATACCGGTCACGCGGTGGAAAGCTTTATCGATCAACTGCTGCAAGAGACCGGGCAGGATCCGGTCGAGGGGCGCTTGGCGTTGATGGGAGATGCGCCGCGTGAGGCAGGGGTATTGCGTGCGGTGGCCAAAGCTGCCAATTGGCAAGGTGCGAAAGTGGTGGAGGGGCGTGCGCGTGGCGTCGGTGTTGCCAAGGCGTTCGATACGCTGGTGGCGCAGATAGCCGAGGTCTCTATCGGCGAAGGCGGTATTCCACGAGTGCACAAAGTGTGGTGTGCGGTGGATTGCGGTGTGGCAGTCAACCCCGATGTGATTCGTGCACAGATTGAGGGGGGAATTGGTTATGGCCTGAGCATCGCGCTGTACGGCAACATCACCTTGAAAGATGGCGTGATTGAGCAATCCAACTTCAACAATTTCCGCCCACTGCGCATTGATGAAATGCCGGAAATAGACGTGATTATTGTGCCTTCAACGGAGAAACCCACTGGCGTAGGGGAACTCGGTGTCCCCACGATTGCACCTGCGGTCGGCAATGCGTTGGCGTTGCTCGGGCGGCCGCGGACTTCGCTTAGTCTGCCATTTCATCGACCTAACCCCGACGCCAGCGTCTGATCAAGGAGAACAGCATGATAACTTTAACCGTGAACGACCAACCGCTGACGTTTGATGGCGATCCCCACATGCCGCTGCTGTGGTTTTTACGTGATGAAGCCGGCCTGACGGGCACCAAATTTGGCTGCGGCATTGCGATGTGTGGTGCTTGTACTGTCCACCTGGACGGTGTGCCGGTGCGTTCATGCATGACGCCGGTTTCAGCCGCTGAGGGCAAGAAAATCACCACTATCGAAGCGATCGGCGAAACGCCGGCAGGCAAAGCGGTGCAGGCGGCCTGGGTCAATCTGGACGTAGTGCAGTGTGGATACTGCCAATCCGGTCAAATTATGAGTGCCAGTGCCCTGCTGACACAGAGCAAAAATCCGAGCGATGCCGATATTGACGCGGCGATGAGTGGCAACGTTTGCCGCTGCGCTACCTACGTGCGCATTCGCGCTGCCATCCACCAGGCCGCCAAGGCGTTGGATTAAGGGAGAAACCCATGAGCAACGCCCTGAGATGGCTATTATGGTTGATTGTCGTAATCGTGGTGATAGCGGGCGGTTACGCGATCTATACCCTGTTACGCCCGGTTGGCCCCGAGCCCACAGCCCCTATCGCCGGAGCCCCGGCAGGGATGAGCGATAAGCTGGCTCGCGGTGAATATCTTGCCCGTGCCGCCGACTGCGTGGCTTGCCACACGGCGCCAGGCGGGAAACCTTTTGCCGGTGGCTTTGCCTTTAAACTGCCGTTCGGCACCATTTATGGCACCAACATTACCGCCGACGAAGAAACCGGCATCGGTGGCTGGAGTGACGATCAGTTTGTGCGTGCTGTGCGTGAGGGGGTTGGGCCACAGGGGAATCTGTATCCCGCGATGCCTTACACCTCATATACTGCGATGAGCCGCGACGACGTATTGGCGATCAAAGCCTACCTGTTTAGCTTGCCGCCCGTGAAGCAAGCCAACCCGGAAAATGGGCTGTCGTTTCCGTTTAACCAACGCTGGGGCATGAAGTTCTGGAACCTGGCATTTTTCAATGAGAAACGTTTTGAACCCAACCAGAATCAGGATGAACAGTGGAACCGTGGGGCTTACCTGGCCACGGCGCTGGGGCACTGTAGCGAATGCCACACGCCACGCAACCTGGGCTTTGGCATCAATCAAAGCAAAAACCTTAGCGGTGAGGTGATCCAGGGGTGGTTTGCCGCCAATATTACCCCGGACCCACAAACAGGTATTGGGGGCTGGAGCGAGCAGCAACTGTCGCAGTATTTGGCAACCGGTCATGCGGAAGGCCGCAGCAGCGCTTCTGGCCCGATGGCGGAAGCAGTAGAGAACAGCCTGCAGTACCTGACGCCGGAGGATAATCGGGCGCTGGTGAAATACCTGCGCAATATCGAGCCTATCGCCACCGACAGTGCCAGCGCGGTCAATCTGCAGCCGAAGGGGGCAACGTCGTCCAGCGCGATATTGCCGGGCGGGCAGGAAGATTCACTGGGACGCCGTTTATTTGCGGGGGATTGCAGTGGTTGCCACCAGTGGAACGGTACGGGCCGCCAGAGCAAATATGCGTCGTTGGTTGGCAGCACCGCAGTCAACGATCCCCAGGGCCGCAGCGTGGTGCAGGCCATTCTGAAAGGTACGCGTATCAGTATCGGTGAGCAGCACGAATTTATGCCGGACTTTGGGGCCCAATATTCGGATGAGGAAGTGGCTGCGGTAGCTAACTACGTCGTCGGTCAGTTTGGTGAAAAACAAGGGAAGGTAACGGCCAAGCAGGTCGCGGAACAGCGCAAGCAGTAGCCGTTGGCGAGGGGGTTACCCCCTCGCTATCCATCAACCTCTGCGGCGGGACATCACCAGTTTATCCTTGGGGCGATCTTGCCAGTCGGCAATCTGATTATTGAAGTTATCAGCCAGTAGATAGGCCGGCGTTTTTGCCAGCCAGTCAGACAGCGAAATATCCTGGTAAATGCCGTTATCCAGTACAATTAACACCTTAAGATCCTCATCGCCCATATTCTCAATGTAGTGACCAAAACCCTGCGGGACATAACCGACGTCGGTCGGTGCATATTCAGATGTCTGCGCATGACCGTGTGAACTAAATACCGTCATGCGACCCTTGCCGGAAATATAGTATTGCCATTCATTGGCGTTGGGGTGCCAGTGCAATTCCCGCACTGCACCAGGCTTGACGATTTCTATAATCCCGGTCATGGTGGTTGAAATAGGAAATTCTTTTGACGACACCAAATGAACGCTGCCTGCATCATTTTCAAAGAAAGGTTTTTGTTTCATTAATTCATAGCGATGGGCCAGCGGGGCGTTATTCAATCCGCCATCTTGGGTGGGAAGGGGCAACGCCGGCGGAATTGCGCCGCCGACAATATAGGCTTCACCCTGTTTGGCTTTGGAAAATACCGATGCAGGCATATTAACGCTTTTTTCCAACACCTCTTTAGGCATGTGCGCTACCCAGTCGGTAATGCTAAAAGTACCGAATTCGGAAAAATGACCGTTATCAAAGGTTAAGACAAAGTGTGCGCCGTCTGCCAGCGCCTGTATCGAGTGCCCATAGCCTTTGGGGAAGTACCAGACGTCGCCAGCGCCAAAGTCCGCCACTTCACACTTTCCGTCCGGGTCGATGATGGTAATGCGCGCATGGCCTTCCAGCATAAATGCCCACTCGGCGGCAATGGCGTGCCAGTGAAGCTCACGTACGCCGCCCGGTTCCAATGTCATATCTACCCCGGCGACGCCTTCAGAAATCGGGAATTGTTCGACGGTGGCCTCTCTGGCCCACCCCTTGGGCAGGCTGCGTTTCTTACTGTTGGCAAAGACATACTTATAAACGTTTTGTGCATCGGCGGCGGGTTGGAAAGTACTGGGTGGGACAATATTGCGATGTTCGTCGGCGCTGGCGGATTTAATCATAGCCCCCATGACGCTGGCTGCCGCTGCGCTTACCGCAGAGGCTTTTAATATATCACGACGCGATAACATATAATTTCTCCAATATATTGAGTATTGCCGAAGTATCGGCGTGTTTATTGGTTTGTTTATTGACTGCAGGCGTTTATTGCCGCGTTAAAATGTTCGGCGACGGTTAAATCATAGTGGGTTGAGCTGCATTCGTAGCGAATAATTTATTTGTTTGTGTTACCAATTGAGTGGGGTTGTAATTATTGGTTTTGTTTTAAAATAATAATCCCTCGTTACCAGTTTAATTTCGTTTTTTATTAAATGAATAATAAACAAATTTAATCCATCAAGGTGTTTTTCTTATTGCTGATGTTATTTTAACCGGTTAATTAAACCGCGGCAGCGCTAAGGTAGGGCATGCAGACAACACAGCCGTGCATTTCAGAAAATGAGTGATGTTAATCACAAAGATTGACGCAGGCTATTGCCGAAAAATCACAACTGTGACGATACTTTCGCCGCGATCTTAGCGATCGCCAGACATTTTTATTACGGCGTGTTACTGCTTCGGCAGGCAAGACCAAAATAGGAATGCACCTCTCCTTGTGATGAGGCGCATTTTGATTTTGGTCTTTTTTTTTGTTTTTTACCGGGGAAACATGATGGATTACAAACAGCTGGGGCTAGAAATATTGGCGCGGATCGGTGGCAAGGGCAATGTCAGCAAACTGACACACTGCGCCACCCGCCTGCGTATGGAGTTTAACGATGACAGCAAGGTAGAGGCGAAGGCCATTGAGGCTCTGCCGGGCGTGATCAGCGTGGTGGAGCGCGGCGGCCAGTTTCAGATCGTGATTGGCAATAATGTGCAGCAAACCTTCCGTACGCTACAAAAAGAAATTGGCGAGCTCTCTGGCCGTCAAAGCGAAAAAACATCTCCGGCACGGGGCGGGGTGATGTCGCGGATCATCAGTGTGATCTCTACCACGTTCACGCCGGTGATCCCGGCGATCACTGGCGCGGGGATGATTAAGGCACTGTTGGCGATCCTCAAGCTGACCGGGGCGATAGACGCTGCCAGCCCGACCTACCATTTGTTGGACACCATTGCCGATGCGGCATTTTTCTTCCTGCCGGTATTGCTGGCTTACGGTGCGGCGATCAAGTTTGAGTGTAACCCGATCTTGGCAATGACCATCGCCGGGGTGTTGCTGCACCCGAATCTGGCGCAGATGCTGGCGGCAGGCACTGCGATTGATTTTGTCGGTGTTCCTGTGCGCTTGGCGGATTACGCCGGCTCAGTGCTGCCGATTATTTTCACCGTATGGCTGATGTCTTATATCGAACGTTTTGCCGAGAAAGTCTCACCGACGATGATCAAATTTTTCACTAAGCCAATGATTATCCTGTTGGTTACCGCACCGCTGGCGTTAGTGGTGGTGGGGCCATTCGGTATTTTCCTCAATGACCTGGTTGCGGCCGGTGCGGCGATCGTTGATGGTAAAGCGAGTTGGCTGATTCCGATGTTGATGGGGGGGTTACAGCCGTTTCTGGTGATCACCGGCACTGCCTGGGCCATGACGCCGATTGCGACCGGGCAGTTGAGTAAGAACGGCTTCGAGATGATCAATGGGCCCGGTATGCTGGCATCTAACATTGCACAGGGCGCGGCGACCCTGTGCGTGGCCTTCCGCACGAAAAATAAAAACCTGCGCCAACTGGCGTCTTCTGCCGGTTTTACTGCGCTGCTGGGCATCACCGAGCCTTCGCTGTATGGCGTTACGCTCAAACTGCGCAAACCACTGATTGCGGCGATGATCGGCGGGGGTTGTGCAGGTATCTATGCCGGACTCAGCGGGCTGGTTCGCTATGCCTTTGTCTCCCCTGGGTTAGCGGCGCTGCCAGCCTTTATCGGTGAAAACCCGATGAATATCGTCCATGCGTTGGTCACCTGCGCTATCGCGATTGTAGTGACCTTTGCACTGACCTGGATCCTGGGTTTTGAGGATCCGGTTGATGAGCAAGACGCCAAGGCGGCAGAGCCACTCAGCGGCCGTGAACAGCAGATTTTAAGCCCGATGTCCGGTCAACTTGTGGCCTTGGATCAGGTGAATGACGACGTTTTCTCTCAGGGATTATTGGGCCAGGGCGTTGCGGTACGGCCACAGGAAGGGGTATTGCGTGCGCCGCTGGACGGAGAGGTTATGACCTTCTTGCCGTCGAAACATGCGGTCGGTATCAAGGGCGATAACGGTGCCGAACTGTTAGTGCACATCGGTATCGACACCGTCAATCTGGCGGGGCAGCATTTCACTTCAAGCTTGAAAATTGGCGACCGCGTTAAGGTGGGAGATGAACTGGTGCGCTTTGATCTGGCGGCGATCACCGGGCTGGGCTATGACATGACTACGCCGATACTGGTGGTCAACAGCGAAGACTTTCCGCAGCTGAGTTGCCGTAGGCCGGGTGCGGTGGGCTTTGGGCAACCTATCATCAGCCTTAATAATGCGCAGCAGGAGCAGGCATGATTTATCAACGACTGAATGATTTCCCCGCAGACTTTCTGTGGGGGGCATCCACCTCGGCTTATCAGGTGGAAGGCGCGTGGAACGAGGGCGGCAAAAGCCCATCGATTGTGGATATGCTCGATCATCCCAAAGAGACGGCCGATTTTAAGGTTGCCAGCGATCACTATCACCGCTTCCGCGAGGACGTAAAATTGTTCGCCGAACTCGGGTTAAAGGCCTATCGGTTTTCAATTGCCTGGACGCGAGTGCTGCCTAATGGCACCGGCGAGGTCAACGCCACCGGGCTGGATTTTTATCGCCAGTTGATTGATGAGCTGTTGAGTTATGGCATAGAGCCCGTGGTGACGCTGTATCACTTCGATTTGCCTTACATACTGGAACAACAGGGCGGCTGGTCCAATCGAGACACTATCGACGCCTTTGTCGATTATGCCGGTGTGCTGTTCAACGCCTTTGGTGACCGAGTGAAGTATTGGCTGACCATCAATGAACAAAACACCATGATCTTGCACCCAGGCGCCATTGGCATGCCCAAAGGGGGCGAATTGCCATCCAAACGGGTGCTGTATCAGCAAAGCCACCATATGCTGGTGGCTCAGGCCCGCGTGATGGCGTTATGTCACCAGCGTTGCCCGGGCGCTAAAATCGGTCCGGCGATAAACACGACCTCGATGTATCAGGAAACCTGCAATCCGCTGGACGCTATCGCCGCCCATAACTGGGAGACGCTGCGTTGTTGGAGCTTCCTGGATGTTGCCGTGCATGGCCGCTATAACCCTCTGGCCTGGCGTTATTTACTGGACCGCGAATTAGCGCCGCAGATGGCGCCAGGCGACGCGGCGCTGTTGCTGCAGGGGAAGCCGGATTATGTGGCGATAAACTACTACTCTACCGCGACCATTGCCGCCAGCCGTGGCGATGCTTCAGACGTCAGTGCGCGTGCGGGCGATCAACAAATCATGCTGGGAGAGCCGGGGGTTTATCGGGCGGCAGAGAATCCTTTCGTCGGCAAAACCCGTTACGGCTGGGTGATCGACCCGGTTGGGTTGCGGCTGACATTACGCAAAACCGCTGAACGCTATCATTTACCCATATTAATTACTGAAAACGGTATTGGTGCCCCCGATGCGCTACAGGCCGATGGTACAATTAACGACGATTACCGCATTGAGTTTATGCGCCAGCATGTTGAGCAGATGCAGTTGGCGATTAACGATGGCGTTGAACTGATCGGCTATTGCCCGTGGGCAGCGATAGACGTGGTCAGTACTCATCAGGGCTACGCCAAACGTTATGGATTTATCTATGTAAACCGGGGTGAGCAGGATCTGAAAGATCTGCGGCGTATCAAGAAACGCAGTTTTGACTGGTACCAACGCCTGATTGCCTCCGATGGCCGGCAACGCGAATAAAAAGAGAGGGTGATGGCTACGACGATGGAAGTCATTAAGGTACTCAACAATAGCCTGGTGCTATCGACGGATGGCGATAACAATGAAGTTATCGTTATGGGTAAGGGTATAGGGTTTAACAGCAAAGTGGGTGACGTTCTCGATCCGGCCGCGATCGAGAAAGTGTATGTGGTGCAAAACGGTCAAAAGGGCCGAGATTATCTGCGCTTGATAGAAACGACGCCGGAAGAACACATCGAGATTGTGCAGATGATCCTCGCAGAGGCCAATCGCCATCTCAACGGGCGGATTAACGAGCAGATCTTCTTCACGCTGGCAGACCATATCAGTTTCGCCATTGAACGCTATCACAAAGGGATTGCGATCCAGAACCGGCTGTTGTTTGAAGTGAAGCGTTTTTACCCGCAGGAGTTCGCGGTAGCGGCGCAGGCGCTGGCCTATATCAACCAGCGGCTGAATATTCAGCTGCCGGAAGAAGAGGCCGGCAACATCGCTTTCCATTTGGTTAATGGGCAAACCGATGTGCAAAACATGGAACACACGCTGCTGGCGGTGAAGATGTTGAAGGATATATTCAACATCATCAAATATCATTTTCGCATCAATATCGACACAGATTCGCTCAATTACGCACGTTTTCTGGTTCATATGCAGTTTTTTATCCAGCGAATGGTAGAAGGGCAGCAGGTGGTGTCGAAAGACGACTTTATTTTTGCGCAGGTGACCAAAGAATACCCGCACGCTTATCGCGGCGCGTTACTGATCCGCGATTACGTGAAGAATCTGCTGCAAATGGAGATGTCGAACGATGAACTGCTGTACCTGGTGATCCACCTCACGCGTATTACCGACACACAAGACTAGTCAGCCGGCTGCTCACTGACCGCCTCTGCCACCAGATCGCGAAAACGTGTGATGATGGCGGAGGCGCGATTGCTGCGTAACGCCAGGTAAAGTGGCGCACTCAGCTGGGCTTGTTCGGCAATCGTCCGATAGATAATGCCATCTCCCCCCAAGCGCCGCATCGAGGCCGGTACAATCGACAGCCCTAAACCGGCCCCCACCAGACTGAGCGTGGCGGGCAGGCGTGGGGCTTCTTGAATAACACGTGGACTGAACCCTGCGCGGTGGCAGGCAGCCAAAATGGCATCATACAGGCCTTGGCCGGCAGGGCGACGATAAAGAATGAATGCTTCGTGGGTTAACGCTGCCAGCGGCAGAGATTGCTCGCTGTTGACTGCCAATGGGTGCCCGACAGGCAGAGCGACCAGCATAGGCTCACGTAACACAGGTTCAATGGTTAGCCCCGGAATGCCGCCCACAGGCGAACGGACAAAGGCAACGTCGAGCCGCTCCTCCACCAAGGCATCCAAGAGTTCTCCGCTGCCGGCTTCTTCCAACTGGGTGGTAATACCTGGCAGGATCTCACGGTAGCGCCGCAACAGGTTGGGCACGAACGGATGCAGGGCAGCGGAGCTGGTAAAGCCGATGGCGATGTGCCCTTGTTCGCCACGAGCGGCGCGGCGCACGGCTTCGGTCAAGTGCTCTGCACGCGCCAGCAAGGCGCGCGCCTCATTGAACAGCACGCTGCCAGCCTCGGTGACGCGAACCCCACGCGGCAGGCGTTGCAGCAGTTTGACGCCCAGCTCATCTTCCAGTCCTTGCAGCAGTCGGGTCAGCGGTGGTTGCTGGATAAATAGACGTTCGGCAGCGCGGGTGATATTACCTTCTTCTACCACGGTAACGAACGCCCGCAGGCGACGAAGTTCGATCATAGCCATACCTTTTAGGTATCCTTATTGCTTCCGAAATGCATTAGACATCATGTCATGACGGCGCGCATCATACCAGTCATCACAATAAGCAATGTGGAAGGACCATGTCTGAATCTGATGCGGTAAAAAACGAACGGCTTGCGGCCCCGCCGGGCAATGGCGAGTTGTTTTGGGGCTTTTTGATGCTTGGGCTGATTGGCTTTGGCGGTGTATTGCCGCTTGCGCGCAATATGCTGGTAGAAGACAGGCGCTGGCTGAGCGGCGAACAGTTCACCGAGCTGCTGGGTTTATGCCAATTCTTGCCTGGGGGCAATGTGATCAACCTTTCGGTGGCGGTGGGGATGGAGTTTCGCGGCCTGCGCGGTGCTTTCTGCGCATTGCTGGGGCTGATCAGTGCGCCGACGGCGATTGTGGTCGGTCTGGGTATGGTTTACGCCCGCTTCCAGAATGATGCCCATGTGCAACACGTCTTTGCCGGATTGGCGGCAGCGGCAGCGGGTTTATTGCTGTCCACGGGGATCAAAATGCTGTTGCCGTTGCGCGGTAAATGGCTGGCGCTGGGGATTGTCGCACTCTGTTTGATCGCCATCGCCTGGCTGCGTTTGCCGTTGCTGCCGACCATGCTGGTGCTGGCACCGCTGAGTATTTCACTGATGTGGTGGAGGAATCCATCATGATCGGTGTTTTGATTTCGCTGGCGATCATCTTCACGGAATTGTCACTGTTGGCATTCGGTGGCGGCATGACAATTTTGCCGGAAATGCAGCGTCAGGTGGTGGAGGTTCACCAATGGATGAGCGCGCAGGAATTCAGTGCACTTTTCGCTATGGCGCAGGCTGCGCCGGGACCGAATATGATGATCGTGCCACTGATTGGCTGGCACGTGGCCGGCTGGGCCGGGCTGTTGGTGTCTTCCGTTGCCAAGTTTGGCCCGTCATCGATAGTCACGTTGTTGGTGATGGGCGCCTGGCGGCGCTTTAAGGACAAACCCTGGCGCCGCCGCGTGCAGAGTGGGCTCGTACCGGTTACCGTTGGGTTGGTGGCGGCGAGCGGGGTGCTGATCGCTGAGGCTTCTGCCCCCCGTTGGCCGCTGGCGGTGATTATTCTATTGGCCACGGTGTTGAGCATGAACAAACGCATTCACCCGCTGTGGGTATTGGCGGGCGGGGCGTTATTGGGATTGTTGGTGGCGTAATCGATGGGCGTTGGCGGCAGAAGAGTCACACTGCCGCCACGTAAACAGCGCAGTGATTATGGGCGCGGTATCAGCGTAAAACGCGCTTTGCCAGTGTGATTCATCACTTCATAGCGTTTGGGCGCGGTCAGCGCGAGAAACGCGACCATGCTGCCGTCGGCATTGGTCAGCGTCATGCCGTCCGGCGTTGGGCGCCAGGCAACCGGCAGCTCGCTAAGCGCCAGCGGTTGCAAGCACTGCGCGGAGGCAGTAAAGCGGTAAGCGTTGCTGCCTTCGATAAGTTCATCACTGAGTTCAACGTTGCAGGTAGCGGTTTTGTCCTCGGCGTCGATCAGCTGCCAGTGCCCCTTCAGTGCAGAGGGGGCCAGCAGAGGCAGTGAACTGGCAAAGGTACTGCTGCTTAACATAAGGCTCATAACAACTCCTGTCAGGGCAACGCGCCGTAATGCGCGTAAAGAGAGAAATCTCGGCATCGGCCACTCCTTACTAAAATCCGCTAATACCATAGCACGATCCCCGGCCTTGGATGGGGGAAGGATAAGGGATTTTAATCCTCGTTAAATAGATACAGATGACAAGGCTTGCCGGATGCAGAACGACCACTTTGTGCAGGGCTAGCCGCTACTTCGCCGCGCTGGCTTCCAATGCGAAAGATCCCGTGGAGATGTTACCGGCGCGCTGATAGTGCGCGATGATCACCCCACTGGGTGAGATAACTGACTTAACCAGCTTAAAGGCGGCCGGTGACGTCCCCTTGCCGAACAGGCGTTTACCGCCGCCCAGCAGCAGCGGATAGGTCAGCAGACGCAGTTCGTCCACCAAATCCTCAGCCAGCAACAATTGGATTAACTCGGTGCTTCCTTGAACCACCAGAGCCGGTCCTTGTCCGGCTTTGATCTCTCGCAGACGTGCGGCAACATTCTGGCTCAACCATTGGCTGTTTTCCCATGCCAACGTTTCACCCCGGTGGGTAGCGACATATTTGGTCGCCCGATTGAAGGTGTTGGCAATCTTTGCGTTGAGTTGTTCAAACCCCTCTGCGTTGGGATCGGTTTCGATACGCGGCCAGTGCGCGGCGAAAATGTCATAGGTTTTACGGCCCAGCAGTAAATCAAACGGCTGAGAGAAAGTCTCCCCCATTGCCGCGGCAATGCTGTCATCCCAATAGGGCACTGTCCAACCGCCAAACTGAAAGCCACCCGTCGTATCTTCTTCCGGTCCACCCGGGGCCTGCATGACCCCATCAAGGCTGATAAACGCGCCCACAATAATCTGTCGCATAGTCTTCTCCGCTGCCATTGTTACCCGTAGCGCAAAGTTTAGGCAGGCATGGGTGACAGATCCAGCCAATGACGCTTAGGGCTGCAATGCCTTAATCAGCGCATTGTTAAACTGTGTGGGTTCCTCCATCTGTGGCGCATGGCCCAGTCCGGGGAATTCGATCAAGTTGGCGTGGGGGATCAGCGTTGCCACCTGTTTGCCAAGAACGTTGTATTTGCCCAGTTTGGCTTTGACCGCAGGTGGCGCGATGTCACTGCCGATGGCTGTGGTATCGGCGGTGCCAATCATCAGCGTGGTGGGCGTTTGCAGATCCTTAAACTCGTAATACACCGGTTGAGTAAAAATCATGTCGTATATCAGCGCCGAGTTCCAGGCCACCAGGCGATGCCCCGGCCCATTGTTCAACCCGGCCAGCATATCGACCCAGCGGTCATATTCTGGTTTCCAGCGGCCCACATAGTAAGTGTTCAACTCATATTGCCGAATGCCGGCGGCGGAGGTCTTGAGTTCGCGCTCAAACCACTGATCGACGCTGCGCCACGGCACGCCCTTGGCTTTCCAATCTTCCAACCCAATGGGATTGACCATCACCAGTCGTTCCACTGCCTGCGGATACATCAGGCTATAACGGGTTGCCAGCATGCCGCCGGTAGAGTGGCCGACGATCACCGCTTTACTGATCTTCAGGTTACTCAGCAACGCGTGGGTATTTTGCGCCAACTGTTGAAAACTGTATTGATAATGTTGCGGTTTGGTCGAGCTGCAAAAACCGATCTGATCCGGGGCAATCACCCGATAACCGGCCTTGGTCAGCGCTTTAATGGTTTCCTGCCAGGTAGCCGCGCAGAAGTTCTTGCCGTGCATCAACACCGCTGTGTGGCCATTGGCTTTCCCCTCTGGCGGCACGTCCATGTAGCCCATACTCAACTGCTGCCCCTGAGAGCCGAAACTAAACTGTTGCAGTGGGTAAGGATAGTGGAAGCCCTGTAGCTCTTGGCCATATTGGGGTGTTTCTGCTGCGGTCGTTGCGAACGTAATAAGCGCTGCTGATAACAGCCAACGGCGAGAGAATCTCAGCATCCTGATGTCCTTATGAAAAATCGGCAGAGTCTCAGTATAGCCATAAGGCGTCAGCTTTTAGGATGAAAGGGGCTATAGGGATAACCGCCAGCGAACTGGCGGTAGGTTTCAGTACGCCAGGGCCACTATAACCAGCCTTTGGCGCGGAAATCATGCAGGGTTTTGGCGACAAAGGTCATCTCTTGCGGCGTGCCGAGCGAGATGCGGCACCAGGCATCGGCCGGAGGGAGCGCACGCCCAATAAGGATGCCAGCCTGCTTCATGTGCTGCTGATACGCTTTCAGCGGCACGTTAAGCTGGTGAAAGACAAAGTTGCCCTCGGACGGCAAATACGTGATGTTCAGCGCTTTTAATGCGTCCAGCAGAATCTGGCGTGACGTGTCGTTGCTCTTTTTGCTGTACGTGATGAAGGCCTGATCATCCAGCGAGGCCAATGCTGCATCGACACCGCAGAAATTGATTTTCTCACCGGCGACGTAGTGACCTAGACGGGCAATGATCTCTGGCTGCGCCACGGCGTAACCCACACGCATGCCTGCCATGGCAAAGATTTTTGAAAAGGTTTTAAGCAGGATGACATTGTCTGCTCCCTGCTTGAACAATGGGCCGACCGAGCGAAAACGTGGGTCATTGACGAACTCGGCGTAAGCCTCATCCACAATGAACAGGGTGTTGGCCGGTTTCGCGGCGATCCAGGGTTCGATCACATCTGCCGGCGTAATGGTTGCCGTGGGGTTATTTGGATTAACCAGGTAGACCAATGACGGACCCTTGTAGTTTGCCACCGCATTTTTCAATCCATCGATATCGAACTGCCAACCATCCAGCATCGGCACTTTAGTGATTTTGATACCCGCGATTTTGGCAAAATGCTCGCCGTCGCCGTAGGTCAGTTCTGGGATCACCAACTGGGTATCTAAAGTGGCGTAAGCTTCTACTGCGGCGCGGATCCCTTCGGATGAACCCGCGGTGAGCAGGATTGCCGTTTCGGGTACCTGATATTGGCTGGCCAGTTTACTGCGTAGCGCGACGATCTCGTCCTTGGCGTAGCGGTTGGCCTTTATCACGGCATCACGTGCGGCGGCCTGTGCCTTGGGTGACATGCCCAGTGGGTTCTCGTTGAAGTTAATCCGGATCGGATTATCGACGGTGGGGGCGGTGAAAGGGGCGTCGCCCGAAGAGAGGTTCGCCAGTGCACTACGATTCAACCCCACCAGCGCGATACCGCCGGCCAGGGCCCCAGAGAGGGGTTCTACGCCGGAACCCCAGATTTTTCCGTTCGCCAAAATTATCACCGGTTGAGCAGCTTTATGCCGTCAGCCGCAGTTGACCATCCGGGGATATGTGGCGGTACAGCGTTTGTAGGGTTCTCCCCAACTCCTGGCATAACGTACTGACTTTCGTCTCTGGCCTTCCCATTGATGCCATTGCCAGCCGCAGTTTTATTGGCGTCATTTTGTAAGGCCGTCCACCGTTCCGCCCCGTGGCTCTTGCTGATGTCAGGCCAGCAGTCGTTCGCTCTGCAATCAGTTCGCGCTCAAACTCGGCCAGTGCAGCAAAAATGCCAAAAACAAGCTTGCCGGCAGCTGTCGTGGTGCCCGTAAGAAACAATTGCTTTCACTTATTGACAACTTGAATACATATGGCAAAATTCACACAAAGATAACGATAATCATTATCAACAAGGGATGTTGAAACAACATGAAGCGACGCGTTTGTTCTTTTACACTATTGGTCATGTGCCTAGGAACTGATTTTGCTTATGCAGAAAACCCGCCAAATCTGGTAATGGGCGCAGGGGGAAATATCTACAAAGTTGAAGATTTCTTGCCAGAGAAAAACAAATGGACTATCAGTTCTGGTATATCTATTTATGAAAACAACAAGTCCAGCACGTTTCCTCAGTATACGTTAAACATCACATCTCTAGGCTCTTTCTTCCTCGATAATTCAGTGTCAGTCGTTAACAATAAAACGAAACAGCTTAATGGGTATGCTTCCTTTAAGTATGGCTTAACAGATAATTTTTCTTTTCGGGGAACTTGGTTCGGTAAATATACTAGAAAGGATACATCAGATTCACAGCTAAACCTTAATTCAGAAACAAAAGGAAATGCAGATAATTACAATTTCGGATTATCATATCGCCTTGATAATTTCTACCCATTAACGGTGTTAAGCGTAGGGACAGGATTTAAGGCGGGGAATGTCAACAATATTACACTATCATCCTCATTTAGCTGGGTTATGGACCCCGTAGTTCTCACACTCTATCCGTCTTATATTGATGGGATATCCAGCAAGAAAGATGATATGAAATACCGCTATTTTTCTACTGCAGGTATACTCAGCATTGCTTTAAATAACGATGTGGATGTCAAGTTTGGAGCATCCAAAGATGTATTTTCCACAAAAAAAAGAAATCCGCATACTCCATCCTGGGATACATCAAGTGCGTTAATAAGTGGCGTAACGTTTAATAGTTGGAAGGATTTTGTTGTAGACTTTACGATTGATCATGAACTTGGCGGTATGAATTCCAACACGTTTTCTCTTGATTTCTCATGGAGGGTATAATGAAAAAAGCCATTATTTGCACCTTGCTTTCAACAATATTTTTTTCCAACAATGCATTGGCAAAAACATCATTGTGGAAAATTGACAATCTGGAATACTTGCCTCATCAAGTGATGACTGATGCTGAAATGGCAAACACAAAAGGCAAAGCTATTCCTGTAGTTTTAGTTCCATTGCTATGGGGGGCCGCACAAGGCATGGCAATTAGTTTAAGCTCTTATGCCGCGATGCTAGCTATTTCAGGAAAAGATTTTAACACTACTGATGCAGTCATTGCTGCGGCTAGCGGAGCCTTTAGTGGAGGGGTCTCTGGTGCGACAACAGTAACAAAATTTATGCTAATGGAGTCTGGAGGTTTGTTCTTTGGAGGCTTGGCAGGCGAAGGAGCACTTGGACAAAATAAACATAAAATAGGACCTCCACTTGACGCGGTTCCTACTCAGGCAGAGTTAAATACCATACTTAACAATCCAAACTGGGCAAAAGAACACTTAAAAAACATGCCTGGCATGCCACCATCGAAAATGGATGATATATTTAGGAAAGCCATTGACGATCCATCTTCATGGAAGAAAGTAATGAGAAGTTCATGTGTTCAATGCCATTAGTTTAATTGGAGTGTAAATATATCAACATGTTTATTGATAATCATTTCTACGAAATAATGACAAGCAGGCATAAGTGAAAAAAATGTTAAACTAGTGATGGATTGTGAGGAGGTAATCTTTGAATGTCTACTTGTACGCTACACCATTGTTGATGTTTATTTGGTGTGTTATTTCTATAATTATCAAGAGAAGAAATAAAAAGGCGCCCAGAAAAATAGACTCTTCAGTAAGTTTTTTCATCGCAATTCCAGTTACCCTGGTAATTATTGCTGTATATTATTATTTCTTCGAGGGAGCATGATCATGCTTAGTAGGCATGTTTTTTTAAGAAAAATTTCATTAATCATTACACTATGTTTATTCTCTACACAGACGTACCCTCAGAGTAAGCCAAGAGAGATGATAAAAAACACAATGGTTGACTACCGTACAAATGGGGTTGAGCCACAACTTATGGATAACTCTTGTGGTATCGCCTCACTAGCCTATGTACTTAACATATTTTTTAATAAGAATACTTCAGAGAAGAATCTATTTTTTTTTATCGGTCTAAAACCTGAGTATTCACTGCTGGATTTGTTCGTTACATCAAAGAAATTCGGCATATCAAGTGTGGGTTTAAAATTGACCATGTCTGATCTAGAGAATATTAATTCGCCAACGATACTTAAAACAAAAACTAACGGTGGTCATTTTATTGTTTACACTGGCTACAAAAATGGATGGTTCCAAGTTATTGATCCAGCTCGAGGTAAACTTAACTATTACAAGGAAGAACTCAGTAAATTATTTATTGAACCAACAAAAGAATACGGAACAGCTCTCATATTCATTTCGGAAAATAAAAATAAATTCATCGAAAAAAAACTCTATAAAAATAGTACTAACAGGCTGTGGCTAGAGAGGCCTTATTAAAGGCCCAGTAAAATTCTGAAGGTAAAATCTCTCCATGCCTCTAGTGCCCTCCTTTTTTATTAAGGGGCTGTACACTTGAATACGTTACCCCAATTTCAACCGAGCAACCAGCTCATCCAAGTCAATAATTTCATCGCTGCTTTGGAAGGTATAATGCCCGTTCAGCAAAATGTGTTGCCAAGCCACCGGCGATATCCGGGCCAGGGCCTTAATGCGCTGATCGCTGCCGGCGTTGACGCTGCCCATCTTTATGAAGACCGGGCATCGGGCAAGCGAGAAGATCGCCCTGGACTTGTTGCCTGTCTGAAGGCCCTACGGCCAGATGACACCCTGATTGTATGGAAACTGGATCGACTCGGTCGCGACCTTCGTCATCTCATTAATACGGTGCATGACCTTACCGGACGCGGGATCGACCTGAAGGTACTGACCGGTCACGGAGCGACTATCGATACCACGACAGCTGCCGGCAAGCTTGTTTTTGGCATTTTTGCTGCACTGGCCGAGTTTGAGCGCGAACTGATTGCAGAGCGAACGACTGCTGGCCTGACATCAGCAAGAGCCACGGGGCGGAACGGTGGACGGCCTTACAAAATGACGCCAATAAAACTGCGGCTGGCAATGGCATCAATGGGAAGGCCAGAGACGAAAGTCAGTACGTTATGCCAGGAGTTGGGGAGAACCCTACAAACGCTGTACCGCCACATATCCCCGGATGGTCAACTGCGGCTGACGGCATAAAGCTGCTCAACCGGTGATAATTTTGGCGAACGGAAAAATCTGGGGTTCCGGCGTAGAACCCCAGAGAGTTTTAATAACTGCCTACGTTTAACGTTTAAGGTGTTGCTTTCTTGCATGTGCCCGTTCTCCTTTTTATAAAGTTGCAAAGAGAACAGGCAGAAAACATGCCAACTTTTAATATATTGATTTTATTAAAATTAAATCTATTCAGTGCACTATAGTGCACCAGCGTGAGTCGTTAAGTGCACCAGACGATGTTTTTACTTATGCCACCGGGTATCTGTTGCCTTGAAAATATCCTGCAAAAAACCGCTGACCGCTCGCACGCGTGCTGAGACACGAACGTCAGCATGCGTTACCAGCCACAATTCTTCTGTGAATACCTCTTGTGGTGTCAGCGTTTGAACCAGCGGATCATTATCCATCACCATAAAACAGGGCAAGACGGCTAAGCCGATCCCCATTTTTGCTGCGGAATATTGTGTTGCGACACTGCTGGTGGTTAATGCCGGTTCTTGGCTATGTCCATGCTTTTCTAACCACTGTGCGGCCGGCAGATGTGCAAAGGTTTTATCCCAGCAGATGAAGCGCCTTTCTTCTGGTGCGGACAGGGCAAGGTAATCCTGGTTGCCATAGACAGCAGAGGGCATATTCCCCAGCTTTTGGATGACTAAATTGCCGTGACCAGGTCGCACCAAGCGTAATGCCAAATCTGCCTGATAGCGGGGGAGATCAACCATGTCGATGCTGGTGATCAACTCTAGTCGTAGTTTGGGATGGCGTGCAGCCAATAACGGCAATGCAGGAATAATGACATGAGTGGCCATTGTTTCTGCAGTGGCCAACCGGACAACCCCGGCAACTGTCGCGTCCAGGTTTGATGCATCTTTTTCCAATTCAAACACCCGGGCTTCAACGCGTTCGGCTTGCGTTAAAACGTCCTTCCCATTATCCGTCAGGAAATAACCCGTTGCATGACGCACAAATAGCGCAGTACCCAGGCTCTCTTCTAATGCGGCAATACGTCTTGCGATAGTGGACTGGCTGACACTCATTTCTTGTGCTGCGCCGGTCAGGCTTGCATGCCTGGCCACACAAAGAAAATAACGCAGATCGTTCCAATCCATATTTTTCATTTTTAGAAAACCTATTGGCAATTTCTTCTGTAGTTATGCATAAAAAGAAATCCAATAATACCCCTCTGACGCCCTTTGTTCGAGTTTTGACGGCGGGTTTTATTATTTCTTAAGAGGATCATGACATGACTAACCTTACCTCACCTCATACCGAAGTTGTGCAGCGTTACATCAGCGCTTTTGGGGCGGGCGACGTTGATAGCGCATTACAACTGCTGACCGATGATGTGGTGTGGCATGTTGACGGGGTCACACAGGTTTCAACCGTTGGCATATTGAAAGGACGCGAGTCGGTGCGTCAGTGGTTGCGGTCATTCCCTGAAAACTTTCAGCCACGGGTTTTCCGGTTGGATAACTGGTGGGTTTCCGATGATAGCGTCATGGTGAAAGGGTATTTCCGCCACCGGGTGGTTTCTACCGGCCGTACTGTAGGCAGCGATTTTGTACTGCATTTTCAAATCCGAGAGGGTTTGATTGCGCGTTATCAGATTTTTGAAGATTCAGCGTTGCTTGCACGAGCTTTTGATTCTACCTGCGATGATGAGAAATACAGGGTACGCCTCAATCACACAGAATATGCCTATACGGATCGTGGTGAAGGACCTGTGCTCATGTTTGCCCATGGACTTTTTGTCGATGGCGATATTTTTACCGAGCAGATGGCAGTACTGGCAAAAAATTACCGCTGTATTGGGCTTGATATGCCAGGCCACGGGGAAAGCAGTTTCAATCACCGGGGATGGAGTCTGGATGATATTGCTGACGATCTGGCGTTGATGATTAACGAACTCTCTCTGGGGCCTGTGGTATTTATTGGGCAAAGTCAGGGCGGAATGGTGGGGATCCGGTTGGCGGCAAAGCACCCGGAATTGTTGTCCGGTTTGGTGTTAATTGGAACCAGCGCCCGTGAAGAGGATCCCCAGCGCTACGGGACGTGGGAGCGTTTAAAAACGACACTCCTGCAAGGTAGTCATGAAGATTGCGAGGCTGCTTTCATCAATGTGCAGCAACACGTCAATGCGCCAGCCTGGCGACGTAACAATCCGCAGGTCATGGTGAGAGACCGGGCTATCATGCTGAAGCATGACCGTAAGGGGCTGTCGTTGGCGATAGATGCGGCGGTCATCGAACGTGGAGATTGCCGTGCGTTGTTACCGCTGATAACGACCCCGACATGGGTTATTTGTGGGGAACAAGACGTAGCCACACCGCCAGAGCTCAGTGGGGAAATTGCTGAGGGGATTGCTAACGCCCGTTTATTAATGATACCCGGTGTTGGGCACCATCCCCCACGGGAGGCCGCCAGCGAACTGGCGCAGGCGCTTGAGTGTCTCATTGGAACGTTCACCGAGATTAACTGACCGGTTATTAATGGCGGAGTAACCAAAAAAACTCGCTCTGGGTGATGGCTGATAACCAGAGGGGCGCCTTCCAGTAAGGCGCTCTTTACTTAAACGGCCCGCTTGTGCCATAGCGCACTGAACCTGCCCGGCTTCGCAAACATCACCAGATTGCCGAGTAAAATCATGCCTAAACCCATCACGGCATTGAGGTGCCATTGGTAGCCTTCATAGAACGTTGAAATGCTGAGTGCGACCAGCGGGAACAACAGTGTGCTGTAGGCGGCAGCCCCGGCGCCAATGCGGCCCAGCAGACTGAAGTAGGCCGCGAAGGCAATCACTGATCCAAAAATGGCCAGATACAGCAATGAGCCAATATAGCGGGTGCTGAATTCAATCTGGAACGACGCTCCTTGAGACAGCGCGATCAATGCCATCAGTATTGCGCCGTAGCTCATGGCATAGGTATTGGTGGAGAGAATATCCAGCCCGCGCCGCTGGTGGCGAGTACTGATCATATTTCCCAGCGAAAAGCCGTAAGTACCGAGCGCACTCAGTCCAATGCCTTTCAACAGTTCGGGGGCCATTTGCGTGGCGGCCAAATCTTGCCAGAACAGGGCGACGATCCCGGTTAATCCCAGCACCGCTGCCGGCAACAGGTTCGGACTGGGGCGTTGACGAAAGAAAATCATGCCGTTAACGGCATTGAACAGCACTGCCATTGAAAAAATTACCGATTCCAAACCACTGCTGATATAAGCCGCAGCATGGTAAAAACAGTAGAAGTTAAAACCGAAAACGCAGCAGCCTTGCAGGATGCAAAACACATGGTCACGTGGGGCAATGCGGCGCAAGCGGCGCATCAACAACAAGATGACAAACATCGTCATGGCGGCAACAACAAAACGGTAGCTGATGGAAACAGGAATGGCCACCGGGCCTGCTTGTTGTAAGGTAATTGCAATCCAGGTGGTGCCCCAAATCAGTACCACGGCCAGGTACAACAGCGTGTTCATAATTGACTCCGACAAAAATAGACTGGGGCAGTATCCGTCGTGGCTGGGTATCGCGCTTTCGGCGCATTGCTCGCAATTGCATATTCTTGCGCTTTTTTTGGCAAAAGCGAGGGTTAGCGTCTGGTGTGGTACGGCACCTCTCTCTACACTGGAAACATTGGAAAAAGCGGGGGCGGGTGATGTCCAGGTACAAGGCGTTTGAAACGCTGCGGGAGCATAACGCGCAGTTGCACAACAATGTGCAGCTGGGGTCCGGTGTGGAAATTGCGGCCTGGTCCAACCGTAACGATCGCATTACTCAGGAAAGTGCCGATCACCATACGCTGAGTCTGTATGTCGCAGACGGGTATGAGTGCTATCAGAAAGTGCCCGGCGGTTGGAAAAATGGCGGAGGGCCAGACCGCTTCTGCATTATGCCCCGTCAATATGAATCTACCTGGGATGTGCGCAGCGATTTATCTTTCGTACACCTTTATTGCACCGATCGGCATCTGCGTCAGGTGGTGGAACACACCTGGGATCGGAGCCCCGCCGCGATTAACCTCGATCAGCTCGCGTTTGGCGAAGATCCCAAGATTACGTTGCTGTTTCGCCAGTTTATCCTCAACTGTAACTGGCAGGAGAATGCCAATCAGCTGGCACTCAGTAGTGCGACGACCTTTTTGATGTCGCATTTGGTGCAGCATTACAGCCAACTGCATTGGGTGTTGCCACAGCTACGGGGCGGTTTGGCCCCCGTGGTTGCCCGGCGGGTGAAAGCCTACATAGAGCAGCATCTGGACCAACCGTTGTTGCTGTCAGATTTGGCTGCAGAGGCCGGGTTGAGTGAATTCCACTTTGCCCGTATGTTCAAACATGATACCGGTATGGCGCCGCACCAGTTCGTGATGCGTGCACGGTTGCAACAGGCGGAAAGGTTGCTGTGCCACAGCGTACTGTCGCTGACGCAGATTGCGTTGGAGTGCGGCTTTAGCTCGTCCAGCCACTTTAGCAATCGCTTTAAAGCGGCCTACGGATTTTCCCCAACACAAATGCGCCAGGGGCGTTGATGTCCTTTACAGGAGAGAACATGGAACAGCAGTTCGCAGGACTGGGTGTGTTATTTATCGCTGGATTTGGCCCGATTACTCAAGAGACGGATCACAGCAAAGCCTTTTATGTTGACGCCTTGGGATTGCCGCTTAAGCCGATGGAAGGTAATCCAGACTATCTGTTAACCGAGCATGGCGCGCTGGAGGGGGTAAAACACTTTGCCCTGTGGCCGCTGGCGCAGGCCGCACAATCGTGTTTCGGTAGCGATCAATGGCCCGTTGATCTGCCGGTGCCGCAGGCCTGGATGGAATTCGACGTCGCCGATATCGCGCTGGCGACTCAAGGGCTGATTGATCGCGGCTATCGCCTGTTGGTTGCCAACCGTGAAGAGCCGTGGGGCCAAAGCGTGACCCGCTTACTCAGCCCGGAAGGGATGTTGATCGGCGTGACCGTTACCCCTTGGTTGCGGGATTAATCGCTGTTTATTACCGCCCTCAATGACAGTACTTCCTTTTATCAGGGCCGCTGCTGCGGCCCCATTGATCACGCCTGGTCACGCTCAACTTTTTTAAACTGACGGCGAACCTGCAGGCAGTTGAACAATACCAGTACCGCCGTTACGGCGAATACCCAGCGGAATCCCATCAGTGCCGAAACACCAGAGCCAACCAGCGGGCCGACCACATTGCCAAGGTACATAAATGACTGGTTATAACCAAAGATACGGCCAGTGACCTGATCGGAAGAATACTTCAGCAGCAGCGTCTGTACTGCAGGCATCAAGGCCCCGTCAGCAAACCCCAGCAGAAAGCGAAGTATCCCCAGTTGGAGTGGTGTTTCCACCCAGGCCATGATCGCGAACAGCACCGTTGTTAACCCCAGTGCGGCCAACAAAATACGTGAGGTGCCGATACGGTCGCCAAGCCGGCCAAGACGCGGGGCGGAAATCAAGGCCGCAACGCCGGGAACGGCGGCAATCATGCCGCTAATGAAAGCAATATTGCTGCTATCACTGGATAAGTCCTTAATAAAAAGCGTCAGGATTGGGCTGATGGACGAATTGGCTACCTGGATCATCAGCGTACTGACAAACAGCGTTACGATCAGCGCTGGATAGGGCAGCGACTGGAATACCGCCTTACCGGTCAGCCGATCCGCTTTTTTCACCTCAATGCGACGTTCTTTTATCAGGAACAAAGTGATCAGGAAGCTGACGAACATCAGCCCGGCAGTGACAAAAAACACCACGCGTAAGCCAAGGTGGTCGGCCATTAACCCACCCAATAGCGGACCGACGATCACTCCGGTCACCGGGCCGGTGGACAACGTACCCAGTGCCCAACCGCTTTTATCGCGTGGCACCTGCGAGGCAACCAATGCCATCGCATTGGGGATATAACCGGAGGCTAGCCCCATCAATGCGCGTAGCGCGAACAGTTGATAAACGTTGCTGACCAGGCCTTGCAGCGCAATCACGATTGCCATCCCCAGGGACGCACGCAGCAACATCAGTTTTCGGCCTTTGCGGTCCGCCAGGCTGCCCCACAGCGGCGATACCAATGCGGAGACCAAAAAAGTACCGCTGAATACCAAACCGGACCACATACTCAGCGACTGGTGGCCGGTAACACCGAGCTGTTCGACATACAGCGGGAGAAAAGGGAGGATTTGGCTCATTGCCAGCCCGGTAAAGAAACAGCCGAGCCAGACCGAAATCAGATTGAGTTTCCACGCTTCCATCAGCTTGTCGTACCACTTTGAATTAGGAGGGAATTATTGAGCAGAATAATAATAACACCGGTTATCAGGCTGTGCCGGGGGAAATAAGTGAACAAAAGTAAAACCCGCCGGGACATGGCCCTGATCAAGCCTTGCTGCGGCCAGTGTGTGCGGGTGGATACACCGCTGGACAGTGGACTTAGCGAAGGGGTGGTCAGGCGGGGTCTGCCCTGTATTGATACGCCCACGATCAGGATCCGAGGCGAGCCTCATAGACCGGATTACGATCTTGCACCGACGTTTGCATTGGTTTCGCAAGCGCTGTCATAAAATTGAAAATCAGTGGTTCATGGCAGTGCATTGCCAGATGCATTGCCCAATTGTTGTGCAATAGTTATCAACTGATGACTATGTTGTAACCGTAGGTTCTGCCGTCCCTGCGTTGCCCTACGGCGCCGTGTGTGAATTTCCCCCAGCCGTTCGCAATTGGCACAGGCCATGCATAGCCATCATCAGCGTCTGTTACCTGAGTAACAGAAGGTGGTTTAGTGACAACTCAACAACAGTGGGCAGAATATGGCAGAGCACCCTGATGTGATCGCACAAATCGAAGCGTCATTTGCGGTTCAGACCCCAACGGGCAAGCGTATCGCCGGATATCTGCTGGCCAATTTGGCGCAAGTTCCGTTTGAAACGGCCGACAGTATCGCCCGCAGCACGGCCACCAGCGGCATATCAGTCGGGCGCTATCTGCGTAGTCTGGGGTACCGCAATCTTGAGGACTTGAAACGCACGTTGCGTGAACAGGGCACCGCGCTGTATCAGCCCTGGGGCGTGACCGATCGTCTGGGTGCCTACCGACAACGTCGCAAACAGCCACAGCCTCAGAAGCTGCGCCAGGCGTTAACGCTGGAACTGGAGGCGATAGAACACGTTTACCAATTGGCGGGTGGCGAAGCTTTTGCCCAGATCAGCCGCCAGTTGGCACAGGCAGAGGCGGTATTTGTGATTGGCGTCCAGTCGACGCGAGGGATTGCTAACGCCTTCTACAGCCATCTGGAATACCTGCGGCCCAAGGTCTATTACGCCGATGGTCTGTCCGGCACCTACGTAGAGTCACTCAATTCAGAATTCAATTCCCCCTATCTGGTGCTGACTGATACCCGCGCCTATTCCACTATCGCCCAAAAATACTGCCAGGCGGCATGCGCACGCGGGCTGCGGTTGGCACTGGTTACCGATATTTACTGCCCTTGGGCACGAGATTATCCCATTGACCTGCTGCAGGTGAAAACTGACACCGGCCAATTTTGGGATTCATTGGCACCGTTCAGCTGCTTGTTCAACTTGCTGCTGTCCTCCGTGCTGGAACAAGGGGGAGCGGCGGTAGAACAACGGCTGGCCAATAACCGCATCCTGCAAAAAGAACTGGGGCAATTTGAATCTTAATCGCTATGGGAAAATGCAATGAGTGACAATGTAACCTTAACCGATCTGGCAGCCACGTTCCCCGACTTGCCTATCGATCTGAAGTACGCCACCGCTGACAACCTGACGGGGCGGGCAATCTACCGTGAAAGCCGCTGCTTGCTGCATCCCGATGCGGTGGCAGGGCTACGGCGCTGTTTATTGGCTGCGCGGCTGGCCGGTTTTTCTCTGCAGGTGTTTGATGCTTACCGTCCACAGCAGGCGCAGGCACTGTTGTGGCTGGCGTGTCCCGATCCGCAGTATGTCACCAGCACACAAACCGGTTCGCACCACAGTCGCGGCGTGGCGATCGATGTGACGTTGCTAGACGCCAGTGGCACAGCGCTGGATATGGGCACCGGATTTGATGAGATGAGCGAACGCTCTCACCCGTTTTACCCTGATTTCTCTCCGGAGGTGCAACGCAATCGGCTGCTGCTGAATGCGGTGATGGCTGCCGGAGGTTTTCGCGGCATTGCCAGCGAATGGTGGCACTTTGAACTGCCTAACGCCGGTGATTACCCGCTGCTGGCCGATCGTTTCGGCTGTTTTTCTTACGATTAAAACAACACACATTCAACGCATCAGGAGCTTTGTTTATGAATAAGATCAAATACGCCGCTCTGGCGGCAGCAGTGACGTTGGGCATGGTCGTCATGGGGCAGGCACAGGCCGCCGTACCCAAAGACATGTTGGTGATTGGCAAAGCCGCCGATCCGCAAACGCTGGATCCGGCGGTGACTATTGATAACAACGATTGGACGGTGACCTATCCGGCTTACCAACGGCTGGTACAGTACAAAACCGAAGGCGGGAAAGGCTCGACTCAGGTTGAAGGCGAACTGGCCGAAAGCTGGACGGCTTCTGATGATCAACTCGTCTGGACCTTTAAGCTTAAGCCGGGCAACAAATTTGACGACGGTTCGGATGTCAATGCAGACGCCGTGAAGTGGTCGTTTGAACGCCTGATGAAAATTGGCCAGGGGCCGTCCGAAGCCTTCCCGAAAGACATGCAGGTCACGGTGGTGGATCCGCTCACCGTGCGCTTTACCTTGAAAACCCCGTTTGCGCCGTTCCTGTACACCTTAGCCAACGACGGGGCCGGTATTGTTAACCCGGCTATCGCCAAGGCCAATCCGGCCGATGAAGGTAAAGCCTGGCTGTCGAGTCACAGTGCCGGTTCGGGCCCGTACAAGCTGGATCGTTGGCAGAAAGGACAACAACTGGTGCTGGTGCCGAACCCGCATTACAACGGGACAAAACCGGCGTTTAAGCGTGTGACGGTCAAAATCATCGGTGAAAGCGCAACCCGCCGTTTGCAACTGACACGTGGCGATCTGGACATTGCCGAGTCACTGCCGATCGACCAGCTCACTGCATTAAAGAGCGAAAACAAGGTGGCGGTAAATGAATATCCGTCGTTGCGGGTGACCTATTTATACCTCAACAACGGCAAAGCACCGCTGAACCAGGTGGATCTGCGCCGGGCCATTTCTTACGCGGTGGATTATCAAGGCATGGTGAAAGGGATCCTCGGCGGTAACGGCAAACAAATGCGTGGCCCGATCCCGGAAGGCATGTGGGGTTACGATGCCAGCGCGCAGCAGTACAGCCAAGATGCCGATAAAGCCAAAGCAGCGCTGGCGGCGGTGAAGGATAAACCCGCGTCGCTGAACTTCCTGTATTCGGTCAGCGATCCCAACTGGGAGGCGATTGCGCTTTCGGTACAGGCCAGTCTGGCGACCGTGGGCATCAACGTCAAGCTGGAGAAATTGGCTAACGCCACCATGCGCGATCGCATCGGTCAGGGCAATTACGACATCGCAATTGGCAACTGGAGCCCGGACTTTGCCGACCCCTACATGTTCATGAACTACTGGTTCGAGTCCGACAAGAAAGGGCTACCCGGCAACCGCGCGTTCTACAGTGATCCGCAGGTCGATGCGCTGCTGAAGAAAGCGGTATCGGTGTCCGATCAACAGGTGCGCACTGCTGACTATCAGGCCGCGCAGAAAATCGTCATTGACCAGGCGGCCTACGTCTATCTGTTCCAGAAAAACTATCAGGTAGCGATGAACAAAGATGTGAAGGGCTTTGTATATAACCCGATGCTGGAGCAGGTATTCAACGTTGGGCAGATGAGCAAGTAAGTTGTTTGGGTGCTTCAGACAGCTAACAAAGCCAGTTATTAGGGAGAGCGTGCCGAAGGGGTCGTAACGGCCTTGGCCGTCGACCCATTTGCCGGGAGCAAATGGGAACGACGTCGAGTCGGCCCGTAGGGTGGGACACACGGATGTGTCCCATAATGGCCCCTCGGTGCGCCAGGCCCGAGTATCTCTGGTTTGAAGACAATATTGCTATCCAACTCGGGCAGCCGTTTGGCTGCCCATGCACCATGGGAAACCACTATGAACGTTTGGAGCCTTATCCGTCAGCGCTGCTGGGGACTGGTGCTGGTGATGTTCGGGGTGTGCGTGATCACCTTTACCATCTCACACCTGATCCCCGGCGATCCGGCGCGGCTGTTGGCCGGTGACCGGGCCAGCGAGGAGATTGTCCAGCATATTCGCCAACAGCTGGGCCTGGATCAGCCGCTATATGTGCAATTCGGTCGCTACGTGCTGGATTTGCTGCACGGCGATCTGGGGACATCTATCCGCACCGGGCGACCGGTGCTAGAGGATTTACGCGCTTTCTTTCCCGCGACGTTAGAGTTGGCTTTTTGCGCGTTGGTATTGGCGATCGCGTTGGGCGTTCCACTCGGGGTTGTGTCGGCGGTTTACCGTAATAAATGGCCCGACCATCTGGTACGGCTATTGTCGGTGACCGGCATCTCTACCCCGGCTTTCTGGCTGGGGCTGGGCGTGATCATTTTGTTTTATGGACAACTCAATCTGTTACCCGGCGGTGGTCGGTTAGACGACTGGTTAGATCCACCCACGCATATCACCGGATTCTATCTGCTTGATTCACTTCTGACCGGCAATGGTGAAGCGTTCTGGAACAGTCTGCGGCATCTGATTTTGCCGGCACTCACCCTGGCGTTTGTTCACCTCGGCGTGGTGGCGCGGCAAATCCGCTCGGCAATGCTTGAACAGTTGGGGGAAGACTACATCCGTACCGCGCGGGCCAATGGCCTCTCACACTGGCGTGTGGTGCTGGGCCATGCGTTGCCCAATGCGTTAATCCCTTCGGTGACGGTGTTGGGGCTGGCGCTGGGGGATTTGCTGTACGGTGCGGTGCTGACTGAAACGGTATTTGCCTGGCCAGGTATGGGGGCTTACGTCGTGGACTCCATTCAGGCATTGGACTTCCCGGCGGTGATGGGCTTTGCCGTCGTGGTGTCTTTTGCCTATGTAATGGTGAATTTGATCGTCGATCTGCTCTATCTGTGGATCGACCCGAGAATGGGGCGCGAGGGATAATGACGATGATTCAAATCGAACAACCGCCCGTGGCGGAGGCAGCACTGCGTTTTGTCAGCCTGCGTCGTGCCTGGTACCGGGTACGCCGCAGCCCGCTTACGCTGTTGGGTGCTGCCATCATGATTGCCGTGCTGTTTCTGATGCTGTTTTCACCGTGGTTGGCACCGCATAACCCAGACGCTATCGATCTTACCGCCCGGTTATTGCCGCCTTCGGCAGCGCATTGGTTCGGCACCGACGAAGTGGGCCGAGACCTGTTCAGCCGGGTGCTGGTCGGCAGCCGTCAGTCGGTGGCCGCCGGATTGGCGGTGGTGGTGCTGGCGGGCGGAATTGGCTCGCTGCTCGGCTGTTTCTCCGGCGTGATGGGCGGTACGGTGGATGCGTTGATCATGCGCTGCATGGACATCATGCTGTCAGTGCCCTCGCTGGTGCTCACGATGGCATTGGCGGCAGCGCTGGGGCCCAGCCTGTTCAACGCCATGCTGGCGATTGCCGTGGTACGCATTCCATTCTACGTCCGATTGGCACGAGGGCAGACGTTGACGCTTCGCCATCAGGCCTATATGCAAGCGGCACGTACCTTTGGTGCCTCACGCTGGCACCTGATCGGTTGGCATGTCCTTCGCAACGTGATGCCGCCGCTGGTGGTGCAGGCATCGTTGGATATTGGCACCGCGATTCTGATGGCCGCCACGCTGGGTTTTATCGGGCTGGGTGCGCAGCAGCCGACCGCCGAGTGGGGGGCGATGGTGGCCAACGGCCGGAACTATGTCCTCGACCAGTGGTGGTATTCGGCGTTTCCCGGAACGGCGATCTTGATCACCGCCACGGGGTTCAATCTCTTCGGCGATGGTCTGCGTGACCTGCTTGATCCTAAATCCCGGGGGCGTTAATGAGCGAAACTACGGTGTTATCCATTGATGAGTTGCAGTTGGAATTCCCGGTTTACGGCGGCAGTATCAAAGCGCTCAACCGGGTATCGCTGCAGGTCAAGGCTGGCGAAATTGTGGGCGTGGTTGGCGAGTCCGGCTCCGGCAAGTCGGTGACGGCGATGATGACGCTGCGTCTGTTGGCTGAAGACGGCTACAGCGTTACCGGCGGTTCTCTGGAGATGTTGGGCACTGACGTGCTTAACGCCAGCGAGCGGCAAATGCGCCAACTGCGCGGCGCACGGGTGTCGATGATTTTTCAGGAGCCGATGAGTGCGCTAAACCCTACGCGCAAAATTGGTCGGCAAATGTGTGAAGTGATCCGCCTGCATCAGCAGCTATCCCCGCAGGCGGCACGAGACAAGGCCGCCCAACTGCTGCGTGAGATGCAAATTGCCGACGCGGAACGGGTGATGGAGCGCTATCCGTTTGAGTTGTCCGGCGGCATGCGCCAACGGGTGTTGATCGCCATGGCGTTTTCTTGCGAACCGGAACTGATTATCGCCGATGAACCGACGACCGCACTGGACGTCACGGTACAGCGGCAGGTACTGCGTTTGCTGCAACAAAAAGCGCGCGCCAGCGGTACGGCAGTGCTGTTTATCACTCATGATATGGCCGTGGTTTCGCAGCTGTGTGACCGGGTGTACGTGATGTATGCCGGGCACGTGATAGAAAGTGGTACCACGGGAAATGTGATAGAAAATCCCCGTCATCCCTACTCGATCGGGTTGTTGTTAGCGGCACCGGAACGTGCCGAGCCACGCAGTCTGTTACGTGCCATTCCTGGCACGGTGCCCAATCTTGGTGCCTTGCCGCCAGGGTGTGCTTTCAGTAATCGCTGTAGCCACGCTGACGCTCAGTGCCTGCAAACGCCACGGCTGGTGCCATTAGCCTCTGAACCGGCCCAACACGTGGCCTGCTGGCATCCGCAGTCTATTGATTTGGAGGCGCGAAATGAACGTTGAAGCACTACTGGAGTTGCGCGATGTGCGCCTGCGTTTTCCTGCCAGTTATAACTGGCGTGGCAAACCACAAGAGTATGTGCATGCGCTCAATGGGCTGGATCTCAACATCATGCGTGGCGAAACGTTGGGTATCGTCGGTGAGTCCGGCTGCGGCAAAAGCACGTTAGCGCAGTTGCTGATGGGATTGTTAAAACCGAGCAGTGGCGAACTGGTACGTGCTCGCAACGCGGGTTCTTGGTTTGGCAGCGGTATGCAAATGGTATTTCAGGATCCGCAGTCGTCGCTCGATCCACGCTTGCCAGTGTGGCGCATTATCACTGAGCCGGTGTACGTGCAGCAGCATAACAGTGTGGCACAGCGGCGAGCACTGGCAACGGAGCTGGCACAGCAGGTTGGCCTGCGGCCGGAGGCGATCGACCGATTGCCGCATGAGTTTTCCGGTGGCCAGCGCCAGCGCATCTCCATTGCACGTGCGCTGTCTTCGCAACCGGATATCATCGTGCTGGATGAACCGACCTCTGCGTTGGATATTTCGGTACAGGCGCAGATCCTCAATTTACTGGTGGAATTGCAGCGCGAACGCAATCTGACGTACGTGCTGATTTCGCACAACGTTTCGGTGATCCAGCATATGAGTGACCGGGTGGCCGTGATGTATCTGGGGCAAATCGTCGAACTGGGGCCGACCGCACAGGTACTGCGCCAGCCGCAGCACCCCTATACGCGGCTGCTGCTGGATTCTGTGCCGCGGGCAGGCCGCTCACTGAGTGACAGTGCGATTGAAGACCGTAAGGGCGAACTGCCGGGCAACCGCCAATTACCGCCAGGCTGTTTTTTCCGCGAGAGATGCCCGTATGCGGGGGAAGGGTGCCAACTGCCACAAAGTTTACGGGTGAATTTAGGGGGATCGGCGGTGCGTTGCCACAAGGTGGCATGATGCATGACATTCACAGCGTTCCCTTTTTAAATTCAGGGGCGCTGTGAATATAGGGGTGTTGAACAGTGGCTCAGGGTGAAACGCAATCAGTTATTGGTTTCTTCATTCAAGATGTAATAAGACACTGGAACAGTTTCCATCTTATTGGCTTTGTCGGTCGTCATCTTCCTTGCCAATGCAGTATCGAGATTAATAAGTTGGCGGCCATCTTCATTGAACAGCATTTTACTTATTTCTTCATCATTATACGTGGTGCATTGTTTATATACGTTACGGAACAACGCATTGTAACCGTCGGAGAACTGCTTGATTTGCGCTATTTCGTTAGGCTTCAGATAGTCTTGCTTGATGTTTGACGCAGCCGCAGGATGCAGCATAAAGCTGGCGGCGGGCATGGAGAGTCTTTCTTTACCGGCACAATAGAACAGGGTTGCCGCTGAACCGACAAACGCCGAGTTAACCGTGGTAATGGGGACTGGCGAGCTCTTGACCGCTTCATAAGCCATGTAACCGCTGGCCATATCACCGCCGCCGCTATTGATATACAAATACAGGTGTTTTAACGCGGGGTAGCTGGCGTTAATTTCATCGATGGAGGCAATGAGTTCGGTGACACTTTTTTCCGTGACATCGCCGACATACAGGATTTTGGCGGATTCAACGTTATTGTTTTTTACATTGCTCTTTTTGACGACGGATACGGTCGCAAAAGAGGCCGTCGAAAATACCGTGGCGCAGAAAAGTGTTATTATTTTAAAGGTGTTTCTATGCATTTGAATATTCCTTATTCAATAAAGTGGTGCGCTATTGTAAAACGAGTCGATGAACCGTTTTGGAATGAATCAGGTTGGTTTAGCGTTTATTTACCCCTACGAACAACGCGGAAAGAATATAACATCGAGGCTGGAGCCGATATTCCCGGCAGGTAAAGCGCGTCGCACTCTACCTGCCGGGGCGATTTCAGGGCATGGGCCAGTCGACAGGCGTGTTGCTCACCACGTCGACATACATATCCCACGCGTTTGACCAAAATTGCACAAATCCTTCCTGGCTGACGCTGATGCCCATCAGGCCCATAACGAACCAACAGGTGGTGAATAGCCCCAGGCTGCTGAACATAAATGCCATACCGTTACGGCTAGTCTTACGGCACACGACATTTAGCTGGCTGGCCAAAAACATCATAACAGCGCTCAGTAACTCCCAGCGCATCATAATAAAACCTGTGGCTATGGTACTCATCGAACATGATCCTTGGTGGAAAAGCCGCACCCGGCGGTGCGTCGGGAAATCAGTGCGGGCAAGGGTAAATTAGTGTGATCTTCGTCACATTGTAGCATCGCTGCAAATCACTGCTCAATCCCTGAACGGGGGAAAATCGGCATTTGGTAACATTCAAACATGCTGAAACATTTATGCCATTTCATTAGCAACCTTTTCGTGGGGACCGTTAGCCAATAACGCTATGCTTGCCGACTTTTCACTGCCCTGATTTATCTTGGGAAAATGTGACGTCAGACAGGTAACTTGCCACGTATGGCACTATTAAAAGATAAAATCCGTGACCATTCCGCTGAGGAAATGCTGTTTATCCGCCGTGCTGGCGTGGCGATGGTGTTGGTTGTCGCCTGTTTTGGCATTTTGATTGTTAACCTGTACCGTCTGCAGGTTAAACAGCATGCCTTTTACCAAACGCGGTCCAACCAAAACGACATTAAAATGGTGCCAATTGCACCCAGCCGAGGGCTGATATTCGACCGCAATGGCATTCCTTTGGTGCGCAACATTACGCTGTACCAGATCCAGATTACCCCCAGCAAAATCGACAATATGGCTGCGCTTTTGCAGGCGTTGACGCCGATTGTCGATCTGACCCCCGAAGATATCACTGCTTTTCGCGATGAAATGCATCACAACGGCCGCTATAAACCGGTGACGCTGAAAACGGGTCTGACAGAAACCGAGGTGGCACGTTTTGCGGTAAATCAGTATCGCTTTGACGGCGTGACCATTGATACCTATCAGCAGCGGGAATATCCCTATGGGGCAGAATTAGCCCATGTCGTGGGTTACGTCTCGAAAATCAATGACGGTGATTTAAAGCGGCTGGATAAAGCCGGTCTGAGCGAGAACTATGCCGCCGACCACAATATCGGTAAGCAGGGCATCGAGGCTTACTACGAGTCCGAATTGCATGGCACGACCGGTTATCAAGAAGTGGAGGTGGACAACCATGGTCGCGTGATACGCCTGCTGAAGGAACAACCGCCACAGGCCGGTAAAAATATCTATCTGACGCTGGACCTGTCTCTACAACAGTACATTGAGTCGGTATTGAAGGGGCAGCGTGCGGCGGTGGTGGTTGAGGACCCGCGCGATGGTGGCATTTTGGCCATGGTTTCCAGCCCCAGTTACGATCCCAATCCTTTTGTGAAAGGCATCAGCTATAAAGCTTATAAAACACTGCTGACCAACCCCGACTTACCGCTGATTAACCGCGTCACGCAGGGGCTGTATCCACCGGCCTCCACCGTGAAGCCTTACATGGCGACGTCGGCGCTGTTTGCCGGTGTGATTACCCCCAATACCACTTTCTTCGGCGCGCCGACCTGGACATTGCCAGGCACCGAACGCCGTTACCGTGATTGGCTAAAGAGCGGCCACGGCATGTTGAATGTGACCAAGGCCATTGAAGAATCTGCCGATACCTTCTTCTATCAGGTGGCGTACGAAATGGGCATTGACCGTATTCACAGTTGGCTGAGCCAGTTTGGTTACGGCCAGGCGACCGGGATCGACCTTAACGAGGAGTATCGTGGCGTGTTGCCAAGCCGTGAATGGAAACAACGGGTACATAAAAAGCCCTGGTACCAGGGTGACACCATTTCGGTGGGTATCGGCCAAGGGTATTGGGTCGCCACGCCGATCCAGATGGTGAAGGCATTAACCACGCTGATCAATAACGGTAAGGCGAAAACGCCGCATTTGCTGTACTCCATGCGCCAGGGCAATCAGGTAAGCCGCTACCAGCCGCCGGCAAAGGCCACGCAGATCGGTGATGCCAAATCGCCGTATTGGGGCATCGTGCGTAATGGAATGTATGGCATGGCCAATCTGCCGAACGGTACAGGCTATAAGCTTTTCCATACCGCTCCGTATCAGATAGCCGCCAAGTCCGGGACGTCACAGGTCTTCGGTTTGAAAGAAAATCAGACGTATAACGCCAAAATGATCCCGGTGCGATTACGTGATCATATTTTCTATACCTTGTTTGCTCCTTATAAGAATCCGCGGGTGGCAATGGCGCTGATTCTGGAAAACGGCGGGGGGGATGGCGTAGTGGCTGGGCCGACCGCGCGGGCAATTCTTGACCACATTTTTGACCCGGCTAACGCACCGCAGCCTGACGCGGACCAGAAAGGTAAACCGGAGTTAAACGATAGCGCGGATGTGCAACAGTAAACGCGTTTGTTTTTACTTTCTTACAAACTGCAATCTTCTAAAGATTTCCGTCAGGTTAGACTGAAATAATTACATAATCCGAATAAAAACGCAGGGTTAACAGTGGCGCCTTCAACAAAAAAAAGCGGTAAAAATTATTCAAGCCTTCGCTTTGGCTGGATTTGCGGCGGGATACTGGTGTGCTTTTTTCTGCTGGCGTTCAGGGTCGGTTATTTGCAGCTGATGGAGCACCAGCAGTTGGCCGATCAGGCGGACCAGCGGTCGATCCGCACGCAAGTGGTGCCGACCAATCGGGGAATGATCACCGACCGCAATGGCGAAGCTTTGGCGGTGAGTGTGTCATCACGAGATATTGTGCTGGATCCCAAGCATATTCTGGACACCAACACCGACCTCAGCAATGAGCGTTGGCAAAGTATGGCCAATGTACTGAAAATGCCGCTGAGCGACGTGCAGAAGCTGATCCAGACTAACGCCCATAAGCGCTTCGTCTATCTGGCACGTAAGGTAGAAGACGATAACGCGAACTATATCAGCAAATTGCATCTAACGGGCGTGAGCACAGAGCAGGATTTCAGTCGCTTCTACCCGATGAGCCAGGATGCTGCCGGGCTTATTGGTATTGTTGGCCAGGACAACCAGGGGCTGGAAGGCATTGAGCTCGGCTTTAACCACCTGCTACAGGGCAAAAATGGCCTGCGGGTATATCAGAAAGACGGCAGCGGTGCGGTGATTGGCGTAATCAAAAGCGTCGATCCCGTACCGCCACCGAACGTGACACTGAGTATCGATAAATTCATCCAATATGTGTTGTACGCACAAATTCGCGACGGTGTGGTGGCTAACCAGGCTGATTCTGGTTGTGCGGTATTGGTGAAAGTAAACACTGGCGAAGTGTTGGGGATGGCAAGCTACCCGTCGTTCAACCCGAATAATTATGCCAATACGCCGGCCAAAGATATCCGCAACGTGTGCAGTAGCGACAGTTTTGAACCGGGCTCCACGGTGAAACCGGTGGTGGTGATGGTGGGGCTGGAACACCACTTAATCAAGCCGGATACCGTGCTGGACACCACGCCTTATCGCGTGAATGGCCACTTGATCAAGGACGTGGGGCACTGGTCGAAACTGACCATTACCGGTGTATTGCAAAAATCCAGTGACATCGCCGTGTCCCACATTGCGTTAGCCCTGCCAGCCACCGTACTTCCCGCAGTGTACAAGAGCTTTGGTCTGGGTTTGCCGACGGATCTGGGCATTGGGAACGAAAGCAGCGGCTACTTGCCACAGCACCGCGAGCGTTGGGCGGACATTGAACGTGCGACCTTCTCCTTTGGCTATGGCCTGCGCGTAACACCGCTGCAGATGGCCCGTGAATACGCCACTATCGGTTCCTATGGCGTTTATCGGCCACTGTCGATTACCCGGGTGACGCCGCCCGTTATGGGGCAACGCATTTTACCGGAAGATACGGTAAAAACGGTGGTGCACATGATGGAAAGCGACGCCTTGCCGGGCGGCAGTGGGCTCAGTGCCGCCGTGCCAGGTTACCGGTTGGCGATTAAAACCGGCACGGCAGAGAAGATGGGGGCTAACGGTAAATATGACGGGGGCTATATCAACTACACCGCCGGTGTGGCACCCGCTAGCGATCCGCAAGTCGCCTTGGTGGTCATGGTCAATAATCCGAAGGCCGGTAAGCACTTTGGCGGCTCGGTGGCAGGCCCTGTGTTTGGCAAGATTATGGCCCAGGTATTGGAACATATGAATATCCTGCCTGACGCGCAACCGCTGAACGTGGTATCCCAGGTTAAGGGGTAGCGTGAACCCCCTCTGCGGAGGGGGATTCCAGCCGCTTTTCAATGATTGTAGATTGACCTGCATTGATAGGGTGCCCCGGACGAGTATTCCCTTATCTCATCGATAAAAGCCAAATGTGTTGTTGCGGTAAACAGGACGAGGTTATTAAATAGGACGTGTTTTTAGCGTACGAATAGGGTTTTTGCGGAAATATTTATAGGTGCGTTAATCTGTTTAAATTCACGGAATATAAAATACACCCATTAATCTCTATGGATGTTTAAAATAGATCAGGCCGGGTTCTTTTCAAGAAAAAGTGCCCGGCCTGGAAATATTAACGGCTGGTCTGGTGACCGATGATACCGCCCAAGGCCGCACCACCCAAGGTTCCCAGCGTACTGCCGTCGGTCAATACGGCACCGCCCAGCGCGCCGACACCAGCGCCGATAGCGGTGTTGCGATCGCGGTGAGACATATTCCCACAGGCCGTTACGGACAGCGTTGCCATGATAACAACCATTACGCCTGCGGCACGTTTAAGGTTCATAAGATCTTCCTGGTAAATTGCCTAATTAACAGACAAAGAAAGTACTGATTAATCGGCCAGTAAAAGTTGAGATGAATGTATTCTTCCGGAAGAAAATAGAATAGGTAAATATTCTTAATTTTGAGAAAGCGTTTTTATTTCGCCGTTGCTGATGGTGTACTTGGCGATTAAAACATCAGCGTGCCGTTGAGTGGGATGGGCAGGGTGGTCATTAAAATCCGTTAAAAATCCTAAGGCTCATCATTATTATGCCTTTTCAGGCCATCGGGCGAATGCCCCCCAAACCCCTGGAGAGAGCATTTTTTTGCATTGCGGTAATGCAACTGTGTAAGTTACATTAGCGACGTAAGGTTGTGATCTCCGTCACAGATTGAAATCAAGCAAAAATAACCTTAAGAAATTCCAGGGAAATACCCCTTTCTGGAAAGGTATTCCTCTGCTTAAAAACCAGGAGAAAGCGATGTTAGAAATGATTGAAAGTTTGGCAACCGTGGTGATCCTGGTGCCGGTAATGATAGCCGTGTTGCTCGGCTCGATTTATGGCTTGGGTGAGCTGTGTAATATTTTCTCTGCCATTGGCAAAAAAAGAGACTGATTTTCATGCTCAGGGGGCGCAATGCCCCCCGATGCAGGTTTAAAGCAACGTCGTCACAAAACCGCAGGTTTTAGATACCCCATCGCCCCCCATGTTATGCCGTCTGCCTTGTTCGCGCAGATGACATAATCATCGCCATCACGTGTTTGAACATGTCACTGTCAGGATTAGCCAGTGCGTTTACCAGCGTGAAATGATTGCTATGCCGATCTTCCAGCCGCCTGACGTCGAGCCCCTTTTCCCGGCAGGCGGTGTAATAGGCCAAGGTTTGGTTTTTAAACCCCTGCGTTTCTTTGGCACCGACGTCGAGCAGGATCTGCGGCGCATTGGCCTTTTCCGGCAGCATAAACAGTGGGCTGAGCGTTGCTGCCTGCTCTGGCGTGAGACGCATCCAGTCATTCACGTAGATATCACATAACGGACGAATGTCGTACAAGCCACTCAGCGCCAGTGCACCTTTGATGACATTGACCGGTACCTGATAAAGGTGCTGCCAGTCATCGGCGATCAACATGCCAGCCAGATGACCGCCCGCCGAGCTGCCACTGACAAAAATGCGCTCAGGATCGACGCCATATTGATGGGCATGGTGATAGAGCCAGGCGATGGCACTGCGCACCTCACGGACGATTTCAGCCAGCGTGGCTTCCGGTTGCAAGGTGTACTCTACGGTGGCAACGGCAACACCGTGGCGCGTGAAACTGGCTGCCATTGAACAGGCTTCCTCTTTGCGCTGGGAATGCCAATAACCGCCGTGAATAAACACCAATAGCGGTGCAGGCTGATTGGCTGCCGGGAACAGATCCAGGCGTTCTGCGGTACCCATGCCGTAATGGAGGTCATAGATCCCTGGCGTTTCCGCTTTGGCCTGGGTAGCCAGCGCTGCGTATTGCGTCATACAGGCGTCAAAATCATCGACCGAAGCGCGCGCATTGTATTGCACGGCGCGTGCCGACAGGTCATCAAACATCAGGTCTATTTTCATCACGACTCCTTAAGCCGTTTCCCCATCATCTGCCTGAAGTGGTTTTGGTGCTTGCGCCTTAATGCGGGTTTCTGGCAACCATGACATGGCGTTGGATGCATTAATAAACTGCATGTGCTGCGTCTTCCGCCATGTCCTGCGTTGGCATAGGCTTCTGAAAGATTCTTTCAGGAGAAAACGCGATGAAGCTTAATGTTCAACACGTCACCGGCAGTACACACCTACGGGGGCTTCTCACCAGCCTGTCCCTGTCAATGTTGGTCTCATCGTTGGGGGCCAGCATTGCCAACGTGGGTTTGCCTACGCTGGCACAGGCATTCAATACCTCTTTCCAGGCGGTTCAGTGGGTCGTTATTGTCTATCTGCTGGCTATCACTACATCCATTATCGCCATAGGGCGTTTGGGGGATCGAATAGGGCGACGACGTCTATTGTTGCTGGGAATTGCACTCTTTACCTTCGCGTCTGGCCTGTGCGCCGTTGCACCGGGTGTGTGGCCGCTGTTGGCGGCGCGGATTGTGCAAGGGTTGGGAGCCGCAGTCATGATGGCGATGACCATGGCGTTGGTGGGTGAGACAGTCGATAAAGACAACACCGGGCGTGCCATGGGGCTGCTTGGCAGCATGTCGGCGATCGGCACGGCGTTGGGCCCGTCGCTCGGCGGTGCATTGCTTTATGCTTTTGGTTGGCGGGCAATGTTCCTGGTTAACATTCCTGTGGGTCTGCTGGCGTTTATTCTGGCTTATCGCTTTTTGCCCAAGAGGCGCCAGCCTTCACAAAAAGAGTGCGGCCGGTTTGATCTGCCCGGCACCTTGCTGCTGGGGATAACGCTGGCCTGCTATGCCCTGTCTATGACGCTGGGGCGTGGTGATTTTGGCGTCATTAATGTGGCATTGCTGCTGTGTGCCGCATTGGGGGCGGGGTTATTCGTGCGGCTGGAAAACGTCACCGCATCTCCCCTCATACAACTGGCGCTGTTCAGGCAGCCGGGGTTGGGTATTGGGCTGACGATGAGTGCGCTGGTGATGACGGTGATGATGACAACGCTGGTCGTGGGGCCATTCTATCTGACGCGTGGATTGGGACTGCCGGTGGGACAGGCCGGGTTGGCAATGTCTGCCGGTCCGACCGTGGCGGCTTTGCTCGGTGTGCCTGCAGGCCGGTGGGTCGATCGTATGGGCGTATACAGCGTCACTGCTGCGGGTCTGGCGATCATGGCCGCCGGGGCAGGCGTCATGGCGATGATGTCGATAAAACAGGGCGTCTTGGGTTATCTGGTGCCACTGTGTTTGATCACCCTGGGATACGCGTTATTTCAGGTCGCCAACAATACGTCACTGATGACGCATGCCGCCCCTGAACAGCGCGGCGTGATCTCTGGCATGATCAATCTCTCACGCAATCTTGGGTTGATCACCGGTGCTTCCGCCATGGGGGCACTGTTCATGCTGGCGGCGAACACCGGTGACATTAAGCTGGCAACAGCGGATGCCGTGTCAAATGGCATGCGTGTGACGTTCCTGGCGGCTGGAGCCTTAGCGGCCATCGCGCTGGTGATGACCCTCAGGACGAATACGATCGGTAAGCAGGGGCCCGATTACAGCAGGTCCCCCCGGTAAGCGATATGAATTTTATTGCCATCCGGATCGCGCAGGTAAGCGCCAAAATAGCCCAGGCCATAGTGAGGGCGCTCGCCGGCCTCGCCTTCCGATATGCCGCCCGCGGCGATCCCGGCGGCATAGGCGTCACGAACCTGCTGCTCACTGTGGGCAGCGAACGCCACCATGCTGCCGTTGCCCGCGCTGGCCGGCTGCCGATTATAGGGCTGATAAGCGTAAAATCGTGGCAAGGCGTGTTCCGGCACAACCCAGCAACGTGCCGCGGGGCCGCCATCCGGCGTGACCGGGCGTTGTGTTAACCCTAAAGGCAGCAAAATGGCATCGTAAAACGCAGCGGCTTTGTCCAGATCGCTGACGCCGACGGTGATATGACTAAACATGTATTCTCCTTCCACGCCAGTGAACGGCATCGATACGTTGAGATGTTCTAGATCAAGCCAAATGGGCGATACAGGTGACTGCCCAAAAAGCATGATGACATCCGGTGTTTACTGCCCATTATTGCGCAGCCACGCCAGGGTATCCTGAAGTGTCTGCTCCAGCGGACGGAATGTGAGGCCCAGCTCTCGCTCACTTTTCGCGTGATTGAAATGGGAGCGATTAGCTTCTTTTACCATCAGACGTACCGTAGCCATGCTGAGTAAGACGGGTTTGCCGCTGAGGCGAGCATAGGCCTCCTGGAGTGTCGCCAGCACGTAGAGTAGCGGCATTGGCAGCGTGCGTTTGGGTGTTTTGACTCCGGCAATCTTCCCCAGCAGTGGCACCAACTGGTGCATGGTGATATGTCGTCCAGCGGCCAAATAGCGCTCACCGCGTCTACCTCGCTCTGCTGCCAGGATCATCGCCAGTGCGACATCCCGCGCGTCGACCACGGAAAAGCTCCCCGCGACCAAGCCTGGCAGTTTACCGTGCATGACGTCATTCGCTAACTGACCGGAAGACGTAGGGCCAAGATCGCCTGGGCCCCACATCCATCCCGGCAAGATCAGGCTGCCGTTCATTTGCGGGTGCTGCCGCAGGAATTCTAAGACTATGTCATCCGCCAGTATTTTACTGCGGTAATAATCATCGGCATCCTGGGGCCGTCGCAAACAGGTTTCGTCGATCGGCGCTCCTGGTTCACCGTTGAGCACGGCTATCGAGGAGGCATGGACAAAACGGCGCACGCCGCACCGGTAAGCCTGATTCAGTAGGTGCTCAGTGCCGGTGATGTTGACCGCTTTCAATTGAGCCCAGTGACTGCCTCCCTTGTAATTATCACGAAAATAGGCGGCGGTATGAAACAGGACGTCACAGCCGTGCAGGTGTTCGGCAAAGGCATTCACGTCAGTCATGTCGCCGGCAACTAATTCAATACCTTCGGTCGTTCCAAACTGTTTGCGGCCTTTTTCCAGGGAGCGTACCAGTGCCTTGACCGCTATCCCCTGGGAGACCAGTTCACGGACCAGGTTATTGCCGAGCAGGCCTGTTGCTCCGGTCACAAACGCCGTTTTTGTTTTCATCATGGATATCTTGAGTGGGCTTTCAAAGTTCAAGTGATATTTAAATCTAGAGGTGGCGGTTTGAAATATCAAGTGATATTTTAAATGCATTAAGATCATGGATAATCCGCGTAAAGTTGACCCAGATGAAAACGACAAAAAAACGGCTAACCCGCGAGGAGAGCCAACAGCAGACCCGCGAACGCTTGATCGAGACCGCCCGACAATTATTCGTTTCTGGGGGCTACGGTGGTACCTCAATCCGCGATATCGTCAACCAGGCCGGTTACTCACAGGGGGCTTTTTATTCCAATTTCGCTTCCAAGGAAGATCTGCTGCTGCAGCTTTTGCAGCGGCATATGGAAGCGGAGGCCGCGCAACTCTCTCGCCTGACCCAAAATCGCACCGCTGATGCGAGCCAGGTGTTAGCCGCGCTTGAAGGATGGTCGGCAACCCTGAATCAGGAGGTCGACTGGTGTACATTATCGATTGAACTGCAATTGCATGCGAAGCGCAGCCCGGCCTTTGCCGTTGAGTATCAACGTGTTTGGGATGCGCACCAGGCAAAAATTGGCACGGTGATTGGCTCGCTGTTTCAGCAAAGGGGAAAGACGCCGCCGGCAGACCCTAATGAATTGGCGTCGGCCTTGATGGCAATGGCGCACGGGCTGGCTTTGCAGCGCAGTCGCCCGGGCGCCGATCCAACAGGCCGGTTGATCATGCTGTTTTTACGTAGCCTGCTTTCAGCGGCAGACTGACAAGTCATCACGGCACGTAAATAATCTCAAAGCTGGAGGTTTTATCGTAGTAGGGCGTCATGCCACCGTCGACGTAGTAAACCTGCAAATCATAATGATAAACCAGCTTTTTATCCGGATTGAGGATCAGATCCAGTGCTGAAACTTTGACCGTGACGTCATGGTTGGGGTGCTCTTTATTCAGCTCGATCGTTTGATTGTCGATGTTGACCAAAATGCGTTTGATCGGGCGTGGCCCTGACGGGTCGTAAGCCCCGCTGTCACTTCTGAACTCCAGGGTTTTGTAGATGTCCACCGGCGCGGTCTGTTTGATAAAGTCGCGCACCTTGTTCTGGTATTTGGCGTCCAGCGCCAACATCACCGGCAAATGATCCGGATTGAAACCGATGAATTGCACCGCCAGATAACCTTTGAGCAGCAGGTTTTGCGGTGAGCGATCGAATAACGCGTCCCATATCAGCGCAAATTGCTGAGCGGGCAGCGTGAAGGAATCGACAATGCCACTTTGCAGATTGATCAGCGCATTCTTCTCCTCCGTTTTGCCATCGGGCAACGCCAACTGCAACATCAGCGTATCGGCATTAGCGAACGGGACCAGCCTGGCGTCCGCCTGCATTTGCGAAAACTGTTCTGTGGCGTTAGCAATTCTGCCCTGACTTACCTTGGGTAACAGGAAGTAGTCAAAGGTCACCTGGACGTCTCCCAATGAGGTGGCGTGTTCAGGGGCTGAGAAGGCGATCGACAGCATGGGTTTACCGTCGGTATCGGTGGCCAACAGGAAGGTATCGGGCAGGTAGTAAAGATAATTTTTGCGTACATAATCCTGGTAGTAGTTGTACCACAGTTGCTGATACTCCAGCGGAGTCAGGATCAGTTGCAGGCGTGGCGGTGGCGGCAGGATGCCCTGATAAATATACGGGTAGTAGTTTTCGGCGAAGTAGAAAATCTTGGGATCGGTGACGGTATTGGTGATGCCGTGCTCGGTTTTAATCGCGACCACCAGCGTGGTCTGCGCATCGTAGTCGGATAAGGCCCGCAGCAAGGCGTCACGTTGCTCCAGTCGCTGCAGGTCAAGCTGCGCATGGTAGCGGTTTTCCTGTGACGTCAGCAGCACCTGATTGAAGATCATCTCTTCGGCGCTGCCGAAGGAAGTGAAACTCAGCACCACATAGGGAACTTGCGGCACCTGACGGCTGAGGGTGAAGTCCAGTTTCATGCTCCAATGGGTGCCGTCGGTGCTGGTGGCAATCTGGTAGCGCGTTTCGCCTGAAACGATCTCGGTGCAGACCTCGGCGGTGAGGTCATTTGCCGCCATCGGCGCTGCTCGCCGATAGCGCAACTGTTTGGCGGCGACGTCAGGAAACTGTTCGCGCGCATTCTGCAGAATAATTTGGTTCAGTGTCACCAGGTCATTGAGAAAGGTATTCATGGTTATCCTCAGTACATTCGGTTTGGGCCAGCGTTCTGAATTGGTTCAGGCAGGAAGAGGTCCAGAGAAAGCGCCCGTCGTGCCGACGGTACAGCGGGCTCTCCAAGGATTCAGCGGGCCATTGCCAGCGGGCCAATGCGTCAATCACGGGTGAAAGTTGCGGGATCCCCGTTTGCCTGGCGTACTCCAGGGTGGTGCGCCATTCGCCGGGATGAGCGTAATAGGGGGTTAGCCTACTGAGCCGATCGTAACGGCCGTCACTCCATTGCACTGCCTGATTCAACATCTGAATAATGCGTCGGTAGGCCGGCAATACGGCACCGTTTCCGCTTGTCAGCGTGTTGAGCAGGATCAGCGCGTTGGTATTTACACAGCAATCCAACTGGCGGATGTCGTTGTCGTCCTTCATCCAGGTATGAAAACTTTGACATTCCGCCCATTGGTGCTGTTCGGCGGGCTGCCGCGGATCGACCCGGCGTACCTGATAGCCGTTCATCTGTGAAATCGTCTGGCTAACCCGCGACAACGAAATGCGGCCAAACTTGTACAACAGCTCGGTAATAATGGCGGTGTCGTCAATATCTGCGCAGATACTCTGGTTCGCCATCCAGCGCGGATGGGCAGCGTTCGGCCAAAACCTGAAGTGGAACGGGCGGGCCTCGCAAGCCAGCAAAAAATCGAGCGCCTTCTCAATAAAGGGGGCGGTCTGCGAGGTGTAATCCAGGGTGCGCAACACCTGTGCAGTCACAAAGGCGTTTTCATCCTGATGCCAGCGTCCGTCAGGCGTTCTGACATGGGCGGCAAAGGCGCCGCTGGCACACTGTTGCGCCAGTAATGTCGCCAGCGCCGGTTTGCCAGGCATGATCACCACCGGGGTAGACTCCAGCGGCAACGCCTCAAAGCAGGTATTTTGTGGGCTGAAGGTACAGCTGGTGGCGTGATGCCCTTGCAGACCAACCGAAAAACCGACCACGTTAAACTGCAGGTCAAGCTGCTTATCCACCGCCTGTTGCAATAAGGGCAAGGCCTGGCCGCTTTGCGCCAATAAGGCTTGCAGTGCCGGGAATACGCGCTGGTTATCACCAAAGAAACTGGCCGCCATGGTGAACAAGGTAAAACTTTCCAGCTCACCGCCTGGGGCGTAGACCAGGCTAAAACCGTAGGTCGTGGGGGGGAAACCCTCGCGACACAAGGTTTGCAGTAGGGCAGATTCCAGCAAGGGGGCCAGCGTAGAGAACAGCGTCCCGCAGCCAAAAAAGGCCATTACCGCAGCAATATCTGCGTGGGTGATGAGCGCGCTGTGCCATTGAAAATAGTATTCACGGGGTGAGGCCGGCAGCTGCGGATAATAGCCGATCATCAATAAAGACAAACCCACGTCTCGACAGGCCGCAGGATAATCCGCCACGCCACCTGGCCAGGCACAATCTGCAGGCACCTCCGAGTACACCTTGGTTTTAACCCCCTCCGGGGTATATTTTCGCCCCAACCAAGAGCCGAATCTCAAGGGCTGAGCGCTTTCGCGTTGCATATGGCCTATCTCGGCAAAACAGCGTTCAACATCCGGCTCAACGGGTGAGGCGGTGATCTTTTGGCTGTGTCGATAAAAAGCGTCGATGCCGCGGTTTTCCGCGTAGCGAGGCAAAAAAGGATCCAAGGTACAGGCAAGCGCCAGCGGCTTTGATGACGAAACGGTGAACTCGAGTGGGCAACCGTTATACCCCAGCAGGCTGGTGTTAAAGGCGGCGGACAGGCAGCCGGAAGCCAGGCGAGCCTGGCTGAAACGAGCGATCTCGGGCACCAGCGTGGTCCGTAAATAGGGTGCTTTTTGGCACAGGGCACTTACCAGGGCGTTCCATGCCGCTGGTAATACTGCATTGCGTTCGACCATCGTCAGTCACCTATGCCACGGCCGGAATAACGATGGCCGGTGGGTTTTCGGTGCCATCCCGCGTGACGCTGTCACCGCCGACCAGCAGGTAGGTGATTTTGTAGCCGACCTTCCAGGGTTTCTCGGTCAGGCAGCGATACTTGAAAGTCTGCTCTTCGGTCTTATCTGGGTTAAACAGGTATTTTTTGGTTTTGCGGCTCTGTTTGTCGTCCAGATAGGTCAGTTCGACAATCACCTGATTGTAATTTTCCCAGGAAAATTTTCGGTCGAGGAAAATCGAGATCTCGTTGAAGGTCAACACCGAACCGGGATCCAGGTTCAGCAGGGTGGAAGCTGAGACCGACCGCGGCTGATAGCTGCTGCTGCCTTCCCAACCTGTGGTCGCAGCAGACTTGAAGGCATATTCGCTGTCGATCACAAAGAGTTCATTAATGTCTCTGCTGCGGGAAATGACCTTGCTCCATTTACCGTCGTCGGCGATGAAGGGCTCTGCCGTATAAACCTGCTGGTTGTAGCTGATTTTGAAGGTGGCCGCTTTAATACCGTACTCGTCAAAACCGTCTGGCCCCAGCACGGTGAAATCGATTTTTTGGTAGAAAGGGTCGTTGACGTTAACTTCAATAAAGTAAGGAGGCTCCTTTTTGGCGCGCAGGATATCGCTGCCGATGAAGTTTTGCGGCACGGCAGATTGGCTGAGGGCCTTCGAGGAAACGTAATTGAAGTTGAGGCTCTTGGTTTCTTCGATCCGCACCAGTTTTATCTCCAGAGAGGCGCTGGGGAACAGCCCACCTTTGCCGCCTTCTTCCCCCTCTTTATTGCTCGAAATCAGCGAGTCCAAAATGGAGTCGCTGGCCGATTTGGCCTGGGTATTGCTGTCGTCATTAGGTTTGAGCGAGGCGGTGAAGAAGCTTTTCAAGATCTCTTCTTTGACGAATTGCAGCGCCCATTCTTTTTCTTTGGCTGCCTCTTCGCTCGGCATGCTTTCGGTCACTTTGATGATCAACTTCTGGTCCTGCTGCAACTTCTTGATCACGCTGTCAAAACCCAGCCAGAAACTGGCGGGGGTTTCAACCGGGATTGGGATGTTGGCGCCAAATTTAAGATCAAATTCCTTGTAGAGGCTTTCAAACTTGGCCTCGACTTCAACTTTTAACGCCGGAGTGATGCCGGTAAAGCCGAGGTTATAGGCCACGGCGGCCGGTGCCTGCGCCTTATTAAACGCGGATTCGAGGATGACCGCCTGCTGCGGCGTCAGTTTAGCGCTGAAAATGGCGCTGTTATTGCCAAACAGGCTGGGGCACTGTGCGCTGATCAACTCGCCGTTGGTGCTACCCACATCAAGCACAAAAAAGTTTACCGTGCCTTTGTCATAGGGGACCTGCGCCTTACGGGCGGTTTTCGGGTCAACTTTCAGTTTCCGTAGGTATTCGTTGAAGGCGCTGTCCAGTTCGGCGGGATCGATGGCGGTGTTGACCTCGAAATTGAGGTAACCCCCTTGTTGACCGGTGTTGTCGCCGGTGTACTTAATCAGTGAAAAAATCGGTTTTCCATCTTTTTCTGCGATATGGATATCACCGGGTAAATACCAGAACTGATTGTCATCGGAGTCATCGGCAAAGAAGGTGATGTTTTTGATGGTAGCGGTTCTTGCTCTGAGTAATAACATGGCGTTTCCTTAATTAATTGAGGTTGGCGATATCGATACCGTCTTGAACGGTTGAGGTTTGGACGTACTCGGGTTTATCCCCTTGCTGGCCCGGTTGGTAGGTGAACCAGATCTCCAGGTCGACGCTAAGGCGTAGCGGGTCGATTTGGTCGGCGCTGAACCGCTGGGGAGCGGCATCGGATTCGGTAAACTGAAACACCTGCTGCAAAATGTCGTCATCACCAGGCAGGTAGGCATAGCTGGCTGAGACCAGCACCATTTCGACCTGCTGCCAGTCCATGTTGGCGGACAGCGTCAATACCCGTTGGTGGTAAAGGCGGGAGAACAGGTACACATCCTGGCTGGTGGGTTCGCTCAGCACCGCAGGGATATGGGGCGAATTGGCGGCGCAGCTGTACTCTTTGATGACCTCAAACAGGTAGAGGTCGGGGTTGGGTAGCATGACCGGATAGTCATGCTGCTGCGATGTCTCGCTAATCTGGAAACTTTTCGACAGGCTGGATGCCGGCAGTTTCATATGGCGGCAGCGCAGGGTGACCAACACTGACTGGTACCAGCGCCAGTCAAATTGGCTGGCTGCCTTGATGACAAAATCATAACGGCCATACAGCGACTCAATGTCTAGATAGACGTCATTCAATTCGGTGTGCAGTGGGCCGGAATTGACCGATCTCACGCCGCCCACCGCCTGATTGAGATAGACGGTGAAGTCATAGTCGACGGGCCACAGCATTTTTCCTGTTTTCGGATCGGTAATACTGGGCGACCTGAAGGTTTTAGGCTCGATATCGTCTTTACGGAAGGTGAACTGCTTGTTGTCCTTGCCATAACGCAAACGGACCGTCACCAGTTGGACATTCGCATCCAACTCATCCGACAGCAGATGGATCCGAACTTCACGGTGGGCGAAGAAGTCATCCTGCAGATCGCGTTGACTGATCACCCGATCGGCCTGATAGTCGGTACCGGCGACCAACTCGGCGAATAACGCCTGCGGATAGAGCGAGCGTTTCACTACCGTGGTTTCGCTCAGCTTGCCGCTTAAACGTCGCTGATCGATATCCTCAACCGACAGCCGTTGCAAATAAAACCCGGCCTTTGGCTTGGCTTGTTGCGGCACCTCGGCAAACACCGGAGTAAAAAACTCACTGGTCAGGATCTGCGTCAGCTCAGCCGCCGCCTGCGCAAAGTGGCCGTCGGGATCGGTGTCTCTGACTTTAATGGTCACGACTTTTTCGCTGATGAGTCGCGACGAGGTTTCCTCGATATCGACGGAGAATATCAACAGGTTGAAGCCGACAGACTCCTGCAGAAACTGATAAACCTGGTCCCAGCGGGCCTCCAGTTCGAAAGTGGCCGGCGGCAGCTGTTGCAGGTAGTCAATTTTATAGCTGATGGCGATGGGCGCGGTGGCGGGCGTTGCCATCAGGCTCGCCAGCAGGGCGATATCGGCCTCAGCGGGGAGTTTGGCCAGCAGATAGCAGTTTTGTTGGTCGCTCAATGACGTTTTGCTGGTTTGACCGGCGACAAAGCCGGGGATGTCCAGAGTGGCGCTGCAGGCTATGGCCTGTAATGGCAATAATATCGCATCGCGAGGCATCTCCGAGCTGGCTGCTGCTGCCGCCTGGGCGGCCTCAAGGCTGCTGGTCAACTGGGTTTGCAGCGACAGCATGGCATAGTAAACCGTGGCCGGTTGACTGCTGTTGCGGAAAATCTGCAGTTGGACGGCGGGCTGGTTTCCATCGATAACGCTAATGCCCGGCGCAGCCGCGCAATAGTAATAAATGGGTCTGTCCGGGTCGGCTCGGATAAAACAGATGTTTTGCACTACGATTTGGCTGTTCATAGCGACAATCCCATTTGATAAAGGTGAAGGCAGGGCAACATCACGTTGCCCTGCGTTGTGTGTACCGATTAGAACGTCACCACGACGATGGTGCTGGTGCCCGTCACAGGTTTTTCGACGGTTTTTTCCTGGTTGTTGTCGCCGTAGTACACCGTGGCGATGTATTTGATCTGCGGCACGTTGTCAGCTTCGACCTGCATCAGATCAAAGGTCAGATATTGGGTGAGGGATTTAGTATCGAACTCGGTCAGGGCCAGGGATTGGGACTGCGTGAAATTCCATTTGGGGTAGTAAATCACCATCTCATAGGTGATCAGCGAGATATCTTTCTGACTTGGCTTAAAGATAATGGTGTACTTCTGCGCCTTCGGCAGGGCATTGGCGACCAGAATCTGATGACCGCGGATCAACCCATAACCCGGCAGTTGCGGGCTGGTTTCTACCCCGCTGGGAATATAGGTCAGGCTATCGCCATCCAGGGCATAGTAGTCGGTGGAGAAATAAATCGGTTTATCCACGTCGACGCCAATCGGATAAATAAAGGGTCTGGGCGGTGTAGATTCATTCACCACCTGATTGTCAGTCTTGAGTTTGATCCCCTTGTCCGGATCGGAATATTGCGTTTTGATCACCACCTGGCTGAAGACTTTCCAGCCCGTAGGGTTGAGTAACGTAGAGATATCGGCATACACGATGCCGCATTCGGCCACGTTAATGGAGATAATCAAATCCTGATCGCTCTGAATTTCGCCAGAATGGTAGGGTTTAGCCTGCAGACCGGTAAAGTTGACGGTGTAGGAATATTTAAATGCACGGCCCAGCTCGGGTTTGATAAACCATTTGCCGGTTTTTTTCGGCGTGCTGTCGTTGGGGGAAAACTGCAGGGTGCTCTGGTTGTCCTTATCGTAGATGGCGGTCACCACGATATTGGCGACGTTATATTGCGCCAAATCGTCGGTAACGAAAAATTCGGGCTGTATGTACTGGTAGAAAGGATCGTTGAGGTCGTACTCTTTAAAGTACTCTTTAAGATTGGCTTCGCCGACGATGGACCGGATAGAGGGTAACTGGGTCTGTGGCGCGATAGCGAAGGAAACCACGGAGTTTTCATCATAGACGCGGGTAAAGCTTTTGGTTTCTTTGAGGCTGGATTGGAATTTATCAAAACCGTCGGCGTCATTGAGCAATTCGAGGCTCATGTCCAGCCCGGTTTGGCTGCTTAGAATCTGTTCGACCTGTTTCTGGCCCCAGGCGGTCAGACCCTCTTTCCACTTGATGTACTGGGCATCGTCCATTCCCATTTCCTTCGCGGTCAGCCCGACCTGAACGTCGATTTTGATGGCGCCTTTTTCGATATATTCACGCTCGATCTTTTTCTCATCGGCCGACCAAGTGTGATAACTGATGCTTTGCGTCACCGACTTGGTGATTTCGCTGTCGTAGCTGACGGTGACCTTGGCCGCCGGCAAAGAGGCATCCAGGTTGAAGTCGAAGCGAATCCCCACGCTGGAGTTTTTGTCTGTGCCTTGCAGCACCTGTTCGAACAAGGTCGCGCCTTCACCGGTCAGCGACAGGCTGAAAACGGTATTGTTATCACCCAGGCCGGATGGCGACAGCGTGGTCGGGATCTGGCGGTAGAATTTGTCGTTGCTGTCCAGAATCAAAGACGCCTGCGCCGAAGTATATCTAGGTTGCATCAGTTTGATTTTTTCGGCATTTTCCGGCAATAACTGAGCAAGGAACTGGTCAGGACCCTTGTTGGGATCGTACAGGGCGACAAACTTGCTGGCCTGTTCATCGTTCAGGCCACTGTTACGCAGCGCAGTGTCCATTGTCGCTTTTTTGGTCGCATTTTCGGGATCTGCAGCGTAGTCCTGTTCTGCTTTGACATACTTGACGATCAGGGCCGATTTCGCCTCCAGTTGGCTTTGGATATTGCCAAATAGCTGGGCGCGGATTTTGGCCTGCAGGTCTACCGGTGGGAACGGCAACATCACGGTAAACTGCGCATAACCGCCCTGTGTATCTTCGCTGCGATACTTGTAAAACATAAAGCTCGGACTGTTCGTATCCCTGGCGACAAACACTGGTGTTTCAGGCACCACGTAAAAAATGTCCTTGTCGAGGCTGTCTCCGTAACAGGTATAGGCGCACTCTTTAATACCCAGGTATTTATCCGTGGGAATTTTGACCGATTGCTGCAAAGCGGTGGTTAACATAGGGTGTTCCTCTTGTTTATGTGACTACTTGTATTGCAGTTTGATGGGGCTTGCGCTGGCCTGTTGCGGGCCAGAGTCGTAGGTTTTCGGGAAGATCGACGCGGTTTTTCCTTGCCAGCGGTACTCGATTCGGCCGTTCAGTCCGGCTGAATGCGCATTGATCCACCAGTTGGCCAGCCAGGGCTGGGCGGGAAACGCAAAGCTAAAGTTCTGCTTTTTGCCCTGGCCGGCGGGGGTGTAGCTGGCACTGCCGGAAAGGGTTTTGAAATCAGCCTTCAGGTGTTCTGCCTCAAACAGCACGCTGTAAAAACCCAGGTCTTGCGGGGTAAGTGCGATAGCGTCTTGCCAGACGAGCGATTTTTCATAGCTTGAATAGTCGGAAAAGGTCACTTTGAGGGTGATTTCGCTGACCGGGGATGGCGTTTTTAACGTCACCGGCGGGAAACTGGGCCACGGCATCGGCGTTTGTTCACCCGCATAGCGCAGTTCGATCGACATAATATTGAAGCCATTAGGGTTGAACCCCAGGCTGACCACGCACTGCCGATTTTTGATCGGTTTGTCCGGTCGGCTGGGCTCCGGCAACGGCGTTGGCGTAAAGGTGATAATGCTGTCGGCAGGCAGTTGACCAAGCAGGGCGGCGATATCCTGCTGCTGCGTGAGCAAATAGCTTTGCGGTACGCTATTGCTGTATTTCACGTCATAGCTGAGCTGGTTGGGGATTTCATCTATGGAGTAGATATTTCGCAGCGTGTTGCTGACCAATTGCGATGCGGTTTTCACCAGTGCGTTTCTGACCAGTTCGCGGGTCTGCTCCGACGGGGCATTGTCGAACTGCTCCAGCAGAGTGACCACGCCGGCGTCAATCTGTTGGTTAAGCAGAATGGCAATGGCCTCTGGCTGGCGAGCCTGTTGGTTGAATGCCAGGGTCAAAAAGGCCACCCAGTCCGTTTCCAGGCTGGCGGTGACGCGGCTGCTGACGTTGAACTTGCTGTGCGTCACCAGGTAAACCTGGTTTTTGGCTCCGCGAATGGCATTGTCCAACAACGCTGACTCGGTATGCGTCAGGGGCATTTTGGACTGTTCAAACTCGACGTTATAACTGTCAGATTCAGGCTGGCGAGCAAAACGCAGGAACAAGGTCTGGCGAATATCCCCTTGTTCCAGGCGGATCGGTTTCGGCGCAGGAATAAAATGCTGGCGGATATAAGCTTCTATCGCCGCCGTATCGACCGGCATATTGGGAGCGATGAAGGTCGCGAGGCCGCCACCGGGGCTGGTCAGCAAATGCAGTGCGCTGACCTTGCCACCCGGGGTGTCCAGCACCACCTGGGGTATGAAACTGCCGTAGGTGTAGCACTCAGCAGGCAGGCTTTGGTCGTGGAACGCAAAGGCCCGGCCAAGCAGGAAAAAATTCTGCAATGTTTGTTGCGGGTTCAACTCGTCAGTATTCATTTTTCACCTTTGACATCAATCGTTTGATCGCCGGTCACAATCTCGGACCATGGGCTACCCTCGGGTTTGTAACGAAATCCGGCTGCAAAAATAGAGGTAACGTTCCATTGATATTTGAAGCTGTCCTGCTGGTGGGTGAAGATGTGATCCGTCGTGCGGCTTTCGTTTTGCTGCTGGAACGTCACCTTGAATGTGGGCAGGTTGTCCGGAAAATGGACGGTGATACGCGCCTGCTGTGCACCAAATTGTGGGAAGCTATAGGCACCAATGGTGGTGGCTTGGGTTATCGGCATGGGCAATACGACAACGCCGGTGTCGCCTAGCTGGTAGGCCGTTGCTTCGGCATAGGTTTCGTCGCCGAGAATGGGACAGCTGAAATAGGGGGCTGCCGCGGTTAACGCCAAATCCTGCAGCCAGCCGGCGGAATGATAAAGCCCGCTAATTCGGCTTTGCCGGGCAAAGCCCGGATCAATACTGATCGTCATAAATTGGCAGGGCAGCGCGGTGTAATCGAGTACCAGCGCAGGCTGGGCGCAGGAGCGCAGTTCGCTGCTCAGCGTGAGCCAACGGCCATCCTGTGAATAGTTGACCCGAATTTGGTAGAAGAAAGGCGCCGCTTCCAACGCGCTGGTTCTGAAGCGGAAAATCAATCGACTTTGCTCCGGCGTCAGCACCTTGGTTTGCGTCTGCTCCACGGGGTAAATATCACCACCCGGTACGGTTAGCTGAATATCGATAGACACGCTGCTTTTCAGCCCAGGCGGGTAGGCGTAAAAGACGTTGATCTCCCTCTCGCCTGAGGGCAATGGTGGGGCCGTTGAACGGTGAATAATGGCATCGGGGGTGGCTTTGACGATTTGCTGCGCAGCGGCAAAGGGATCCAGTATGAAGCACAGAGGACGTCGACTCAGCACCAGCGAATCGAGGTTGAAAATCACCCGGCCGCCTTGAGCAGGAACCGTCAGGGCGATCATCGCCGTGTTACTGGAGGCCGGACCGGCGTAGGGGGAGCCCAGCAGATTGTATAGCCGATCAAGTAATGCCTGGCTGAAAAGCAGGTTGTGTTCGGGATCCTTTATCGGTAAAGGGGGGCTGATTTGCAGCGGCAACAAAGCAATATTTTGATAGAGATACTGTGTTAGCTGGCCGTAATCAAAGGCTACCCGATTGTCGCCGAGCGCCTGTGAACCCTTGACCCCGGCGGCTAAATCAAGCATCAACGCCCTGGGATCACATTCGACGGAGTAGGCCAGACGGGGCGAGACGCCCTCAACAAAGCCGTCCAGACGGGCATTAAAACCGAGGGTTTCATCCCGCAGCGTTTTCTCAATCAGCTCGGTGCTGGCCGAATTGAGCAAAATAATAAATTGAGCGCACTGCGCCGAATACCAGGTGGCGTCATAGCTTTGCCCGCTGAGGGGGCTGTGATAGTCAATAGGGACGTCAAACCCCAGGCTGCCGGGTAATATGGGCAGTACCTTAATGGCTTTATCCGGGTGCTGCCGTTTGAAGTCAGCCAAACTTTGCTCGCCGGCATACTGCAATTCGGTCGTGAAATTCAACCAGCCGTAGACGCTGTCGGTACTGGGGCTGCGGACAATATCCAAAGAAAACGCCAGTGGGTCTGCCACCAGAATGCTGACGGATTCGGGGTATAAAAAGTAGGCGTCGTTTTGCCGATAAGCGGCAATAAATCTTTGCTTGTCAGTGACGATAATCTGCTGAAAGTCCGGGTATCCCTCATACATGAGATTATTTCCCCGCTTTATTGAGATGGTTCTGATAATCCTGATGCCATTCTTTTGGCAGTTTGTTCAGCACGTTCGCGGGCCGCTGATGATATTCATCCTCATAGACTCTTTGCATCTGGATATCACCCACCAATATACCGTTGGCGTACAGGGTGTTATCGGTGTAGTGCCCGTCGGCGGAGGAGAGTTGCAGGTTGTAGACGTTCAGATCACCCTGCTGTTGAACAATGCTAATGATTTCGCTTTCGCCATCCAGGGTAATTAATTTACTGGATGGGGTTAATTCTCGGGCGATGACTACGCCTGACGGTGTAATGAAAGGGTGCCCCAGACTGGCAGTGATATTTCTTGTCTGACCTGCGCTATTACGTACGTTGATCTCGAGATAATGCTGTTCCTGGCCGCGGGTGACCGCCTCAACGGTGAGCGGTTTATTATTTTTCGATAATACAATTTCACCAATATCAATCGCGGAAATCGATTTTTCACGACCATCCTGCATTAGAATTTTGCTGTCACCAGCCAGGCATCCGTACACAATACGCATCGGTTTTAACTGTACGGTATTTAAAAAACGTTGATCTGGCTCGATCTCTTTCGGCGCATTGGTAATAAAAGCAACGATGCTTTTCCCGTCAATGTTAAGAATGACCTTGAAAACATAATAGATCCATTCACCTGATTCGAAATTGACCTGATTAAATTTAAGCCAGTCCAAATCCCAGGAAATGTTGTTACCATTAATTCGGGTGTTGGGGGAAGTGAAAATATTGTAGTTGCCGAAAGGGGTGACGGGATCGCCACCCGCCCGCGTGCGTATCAGATAAATGGTGTTACTGGCTTTCACCGGCTGGCCGCCGTTGAGTTCAATTTGGCCAAAATAGGTGATGTTTCCCTTAATGGGAACTCTGACTGAACCGTCATAGGTATTCCGATAATCGCAGTCGGGTTCATCACGGGTTAAACAAATCTTTATTTCATTCGGATTGATAATACTTCGAGGTGATTCATTGAAAATATCTTTGGGGTAACTTTGCGTAGTGATAATTTCTGCGCCGTATACTGTGTTTCTGTCAATCGTCTGTGCAAAGGTATAAATCACCGTGACCGGATAGTCGGTAGCGATCTGGCTGCCTGGGTAGACGCCATTGGCGCTGAGGGTACAGTCTGCGGCATAGACATAAGCCTGGTTGTAGTTCACCGTACCGACATTAACCGCTTCGCCGTCAAACAACCCCAGGGTTTGCGTCACGTTGGCGGCGGATACCGGCAAGGAACCAATGGCGTCGGCACGGTAATTGCGGCCGTCTGTTGAATCCAGCCGCACAATACTGTAGACCGGTTGAGCGGAGCCATTATTGGCCTCGTTCAACAGGCCGCCGCTGCGTTTAAGTTGCTTTGTCTGTTGCCAGCATTGGGTGAACTGCGGAGAGTACCCTGAGGTGAGACCGGCAAGTTTGAGTTGAATATCATAAAAACTGGCCAGCAAGGGATCACCGGGATCAATAACAAACAACCCGGTGTTGGTATATTTGCCGATGACATTTTTGACAATATTCTTTTCATCTGATGTATAACCTTGTGTGATCATAATATCAGCACCCAATAATATTTAGATGTAAACGCAGGGGATAATGTGTGAGATAAAAAGAATTTTGGCCTTGCGCTTATTTACAGGTCTCTTTGCAGTAAGAGTAAATGGCGCTCAGACTGTCAGAACCCAAATATTGCTCAAATTCACCGTCGGTAGGGTCAATATCAGGATCCAGCGTCATGGCATATAACTCTTGTGCAAACATCGCTTTGGTCGCTGAAGGTTTACTCTTAAAATAGGCTTTCAACTTTCCTTTGCTGACTTTTCGTATCCAGGCAAATTCACCACCCAGGGCAACTTTCCCGGTGAAGATAAAGTCTTTACTGGTATAAAAACTAATGTCGTTAGGGTAAACCTGATAACGAACAACCTGTTGGACTTCAATATTTTGCAGAGTCTCTTCCCAGGTTTCTCTTTTGATTACATTTAATGCGAAGTTCTTACCGTCAACCGGGCCGTCTTTTGCATCTGCGGTACCCCCGAATAACATTGGGCAACCTCTGGCAAAACCGGTGTTTTTTAAACCTAACAGGATGAAATCATTATTTCCAACAGCAGCCGGATTACTGTCGAGAATGACGTATTTTTTTATAGGCATAGTCAGGTCCTTATACATTTTTAAGTATAAAAATAAGGTTTTTGAGTCGCTTTGGGAGCGATGAATTACTCATCTTCAACAATAGCAATGGCGACTAAAAAATCAACTGACACATAAAAAGAAATGAAGTATTTTTTGTTTTCAAGAGAGATACTCATGTAAATCACCACGTTAAAAAACAGGAAAAAAAACTTTAAATAATCAAATAAACAGAAGGGGTTTGTTTTTAATTTGTTAAACTTGTCTTTTAAGTAAATTAAATCAATGAATTGGGGAGGGTGATCTTTAAGAAATGATTGTGGTGGTTTAAATAATTTGAATTTATTAGCGTGGGAATTAATTGCATGGTAGGAATTTCGTTAATCATAATTCTTATGAATAATTAATGAAGCAGCGAAAATAGTCATAAAAATACATCGATAGTTATATTTATACGTTGATAATTATATAAAATCAGAAAGGACACTGAAACGTTCGCCAGGTGTTGACCGGTGAACGTTTCTGGCCTGGCGCTGTTTTCAGACGTTATCTACCCGCGGATTAGAGTGGGTTGGTTGGCTAGGATACTCAACCTGGTGTTTGTGCAGATAGTCGCGTATGAGCTGGCGGATCACCTGGGAAGGGGTGACATCTTGCTGCAAACACAGCTCTTCCAACGCTTTTTTCTTATCCGGATCAATGAGTACGGTTAAACGCGCCGTTTTCTTTTCCATGAGGGTGACTCCAGAGGTTGATAATAATAAGAGCGCCGTGTTGTTTCAGCTAAAATGCAACCGCTCAATCTTGCGTGACAGATAGCCAAGATCGCAATTGAAGCTCGGCCCAATCTCGGCAGAAAGGCGGCGCAGCAAGTTTAGCGGCGTTTCAACATCGGCAGGTGACGCATAGATAATCACATTGCCGCTGGGCGCTACACAGTACAAAACGGTGTTAAATACGCGGTGCAAACTGTGGTACAGCAGTGAGTCCTCGTCCGGGACCTCATGGTAATTCAGCACGAGCCAACCCTGTGGCGAAAGCCGCGCGACACACTGTTCAAGAAAGTGCTGGGTGCCCTGCTGAGGATCCATCGTAAAGGCGCTGTAGAGGTCAGAGAAAATCAAATCATAATAACGCGTTACGTTAGCCCGCAGATAATCGGCGGCATCCGTGACGTGCAAAATCACCCGTTGGTCGGCAGGTAGCGTGAAATACTGACGCGCAACGGACACCACTGCCTGACGCAGCTCTACCACTTCCAGCAGTATGTTGTCGTCATAGGCGTGCAGTGCGCGCACCAAGCCGCCACCCCCCAACCCCAGAATCAGTGCAGCAGAAGGGGGTTGCCAGGCCACGGCCATCAGCATGGTTTTAATGTAATTGTGAACCGGCACCTGCGGTGCGCTAATACACATTTTGCTCTGCTCGCAGATACCGTCGAAACGCAGGGTTCGGTAGCCTTTGTGGTCGGACACAATAATTTCACCGCAGTGATCTTGTTCCCGGGCGATGACCTGGCCACGAGGAGAGAAATCCAGCGTATTAAGCAATTTATCAACCAAAGACATAACGTTTTCGTTGAGCCTCCATTAGAAAAAACAACCTTACTTGCGGGCACACATAAATTCGGCAGTACAAATACGGCGGCCATTGACCGTGGCGCGGCCTGTAAAGCGGGCAAGGCCCGAACGTTGCCGAACAAAGGCGACGTCCATACGAAGCTGGTCGCCGGGGCGGGCAGAACGATAGAAGCGGGCATGATGAATGGCCGCAAAATAGTAGTGTTCACCCGGCAACAGCGGGCTGAGATAGTAATGGGCTAATAGCCCGGTGCTTTGTGCCAGCGCTTCCACCATCAATATTCCGGGAAATACATTTACCTGATGATGACCGGCCCAAAATGTGGGCTCATTGGCGGTAATGTTTTTGATGGCGCTGAGACGCCCCTGCGCAATGGAAGTGCCGTCAGCCAGAATGCGATCGACCAGCAGACAGGGAAATCGGTGTGGCAGGATGGATTGAACGTCCTGGTACTGCAGTGGATTACCATTCAGCGGCATGATTTATCTAGGTCCTGTCAGCGGAAGCGTTCGGCTTACGCTCGCCTCTGCGCTTATCGAAGTGTAATAGCATTATAATGTTATTATCATCAGATGGCACTAATAGAAATGGGTAACGTGGCAAGTGAAGCCAATTTTAGTGACGATGTCACTTTAATTGCGCCTAAAGCGCCTGCTCAACAAATTGATTTTTAATGTTTTAATGTAATGGCGGGCAGAAGGGTTAGCCGCCATTGGGGCATGGCGGCTAAAGGGGATCAGTGCTTGTAGCGGGTCAGTTTATCGAGGTAGCCCATGACAAATGCGGAAAGCACAAAGGTGAGGTGGATAACCACATACCACATCAGCTTATTGTCCGGCACATTCTTGGCATCCATAAACACGCGCAGCAAGTGAATGGAGGAAATGGCGACAATCGACGCGGCCACCTTGTTCTTCAACGAGGTGGCGTCCATCTTACCCAGCCAGCTCAGCTTTTCTTTGTCGTCGCTGATATCCAATTGCGAAACAAAATTCTCGTACCCCGAGAACATCACCATCACCAGCAGGCCGCCGACCAATGCCATGTCGATCAATGAGAGCAGCGTCAGAACCAGATCTGCTTCGGCAATGGAGAAAATGTTCGGCAAAACATGAAGAATCTCCTGGAAGAATTTTACCGACAGTGCCAGCAAGGCCAGGGACAGGCCGAAGTAAACCGGGGCAAGCAGCCAGCGAGAGGCGTACATCGCATTTTCTAGAAAGCGTTCCATAGTCATCTGAGTTCATTACAAAAAGTGGGGCGTAGTATAACGCAAGAGGCCTGGCAAAAGGCAAGTGACGGTGAAATGAATGCAGAGTGTTCCACGGGCATTCGGGGAAAGGCACATGCCGTGAATCGCATTAGGTATTAACATCATTATCATTTATTTTCGCGATATAGATTGAGCAATCTGAAAATCATACTACGATTTAAATGCTGCAATATAAGTCGGCAGCAGTTGTTTATATCGCAATTGAATTATATATAACGGAATGAATTAACCTACTGGAGATGGACATGGAAAATTCCCTGAATGGAAATACAAGCGGTTGGGACAGTGTTAATGATTTGCTCAATTACCATAATAGAGGTAATGGATTAACGATTAATAATAAGCCTTCTTTCGATGTGGAGGCGGCAGGTAAGCAAATAGCGCGCAGTGAACAGACCTGGAATGGCGTTCATATTACGGGACAAGGCGCGACGGTGACTTATTCCTTCCCGGTTTGGGATTATAACGAGGGTAACCTGAATGCCCGTTTCGGCAGCCAAGACACCGGCCTAAGTGCCTTTACCGCGCAGCAAAAAGCCCAGGCAAAACTGTCCTTACAGTCTTGGGCAGATGTGGCTAACCTGAATTTTGTCGAAGTTGCCCCCGGACAAAAATCCAATATTACCTTTGGTAATTACGAAGGCGACGGCCAGGCTTATGCAATTAAGCCCTTTACCGGAGCGGGTAATGACTATCGCGGGCATAATACCGATGGCCAAAGCTGGTTCAACATCAATTACGATTACGCGGATCCCCGCGACGGGGTTTACGCCAACCTGTACCCTGAGTTGGGCAACTACGGCCGCCTGAGCATCACGCATGAATTAGGGCACACGCTGGGGTTAGATCACCCAGGTGCTTATAATGCCGGCCAAAACCCTAGCTATGCGAAGGGGACCTATGCCGAAGACACTCGCCAGTTCAGCGTGATGAGCTATTGGGATGAAGGCGTTACCGGTGGTGATAACGGCGGCTATTTTGCCGCAGCGCCTCTGGTTGACGATATTGCCGCTATTCAACATCTCTATGGCGCGAATACCAGTACCCGTACCGGGGATACGGTATACGGGTTCAACTCCAATACCGGCAGGGATTTCTACACGGCGACGGACAGCAGCCAGAAATTAGTTTTCTCCGTTTGGGATGCGGGTGGTAATGATACCCTTGATTTCTCCGGCTATACGCAGAACCAGCGCATCAACCTGACAGAAGGCTCCTTCTCTGATGTCGGTGGGTTGAAGGGGAACGTGTCCATTGCACTGGGTGCAATTATTGAAAATGCCATCGGTGGTTCGGGTAATGATGTTATCGTCGGTAATAACGCCGCCAATATTCTCCACGGCGGTGCCGGTAATGATGTGATCTACGGCGGTGGGGGGCAGGATCAGCTATACGGTGGCAGCGGCAACGATATTTTTGTTTTCGCAGCGGTGAGCGATTCACCTTTCGCATCCCCTGATAAGATCGTGGACTTTGAAACCGGCATCGACAAAATTGATCTGTCCTTCTTTAATCACGGCGCTAAAGGTGCGGACTTTATTCATTTTGTTGACAATTTCAGTGGCCAGGCAGGGGAAGCACTGCTGACCTATAATTCACAAAGCAATTTAAGTGAATTAGCGCTGAATATAAATGGTCACGCCTCTCCAGACTTCCTGGTTCAAATTGTAGGGCAGGCGAATACGGCGACAGACTTTATTGTTTAACTCAGTCACGGTGGGTTATGCCCACCGTTCTCTTAGGGTTTTTCATCCCTGCATGCTTGAACATCCGTCTCCGGCCTACTGTAGTACCGCTATGTAAGGATTGCGTAAGCAATTGGGAAATAGTGCGTCAATACATCAATCAATATTATGACGATATTGCTTATGATAAGCATTATCATTATCATGTGTTTCATCAAGTCTACGTAGAAAGACCTTTATTTTTACATTATTACTTTTCATTAATATTGTTGAACCCGGTTAACTCCCGGGTGACGAAGCAACTGCGAGCTTATACTAATAATTAATGCAGGGTTAATACATGCGCAAAACTTTTAATTACCGGGGAATTATCGGGCAGTCCGTCCTATGCGGGGCTCTGGCCAGCACCACTTTTTACGTTAATGGTGAAGTAAATAAACCCTTAATACAAAAGACCACGCAAAATGAAGAGGAAATAACGGTTGTTGCACCGGTAATTGAAAAAAAAGCCGGAACAATAACCACGATTTCTGCACAAGATATGCAGAAAAAAGGGGGGAATGATTTTGGCTCAATAATGCGTTATGAAACGCTGATTGGTGCAACGGGTGTCAGTGGTGGCTCTTCTTCCGGGAAAAGCGGGTTCGATCGCAGTGGTTACACCGGATATAACATCCGTGGCCTGGAGAGTAACCGTGTCGGGCTGGATGTCGATGGGATCCCACAACCAGATGCGACTGGGCGTAGCTATGTTAGCCGTGCGGGGCTCAACACTTTCGGTATCGGCAGGGACTATCTTGACCCTTACATGTACGGCCAAGTGGACATTGAATCGGGGGCGACGTCAACAGAACGCAGTAATACCTCTATCGGTGGCGCGGTATCGTTTTCACCCAAGACGGCGGACCAGTATCTGTCACCCACCAAGCAGACCTACTTTGGTTACCAAAGCGATTACGACTCATCCAATCGCAGTTGGCATAACGGCATCACCGCTGCCGCAGGCGATGAGCAGTTGCGAGGGGTGTTTGTGTATAGCCGCCGGGATGGGCAGGAAACGCAAAATAACAGTGGTACCAATGAGGCTTATCCGGCCAACTGGCATTCCAATGCGCTGATGGCTTCCGGCATCTGGCAACCCAGCGACGAGCACAAACTCACCGGCACGGTAGATTACTACGACAAAACCAACCATACCCATTACGACAGTTGGAATTCGGCCGGAAGCGCCATTCTGGGCACCGCACAGCAGCAGAGCAATACGCGCCGTTGGGGCGTCAGCCTGAAAGATGAATGGACGCCATACAATGATTTTGTCGATACTCTGACATCAAAAATCTATTACCAGCAGACTCAAGCACATGATAACACCTACATGCCGACCAGTACCGGCAGCATGGAGCGGGTTTACTCCGACTACAACGTTAACACCTACGGTTTTGAAACACAGATCGCCAAAACGTTGGGTCGCCATACGCTGAGTGGTGGGGTTAATGCACGCGTGGCGGATACCGAGCGACCATTCCGGGAAGAACCGGCGCCAAGCGCGTTCACCGCCATCATGCAGCCAGAGTCTGACAGCCGTAGTTACGTGCTGGGTGGGTATGTACAGGACCGAATCCAGTTTGATCTGGACGGACATGGCTTTGCCGTTGTACCCGGTGTGCGCGTGGCTCACCAAAGCACGAAACCGCAAAACCTGAGCAGTCTGACCACGGGGAGCGCGGTGCTCACGGAGTCTGAACTGGAAACGCTGTACGGCAAAAGCAATACTGACACGCAAGTCTTACCGTCACTCAGTTTCCAATACGACATTACGCCAACGCTGATGACTTATGTACAGTACAAGCGTGGGGCGCAGTTCCCTAACGCCAGTCAGCTGTATGGTTCATGGAACCTTGGCTCCAGCTATGCAGGTACGGCACAGTATGCGTTGATTGGTAACGCCGATCTGAAAACCGAGACCAGCAATAACCTGGAATGGGGCATGAAGGGAGACGTCGTTGAGGGTGTTACGGTGCGTACGTCGCTGTTCTACAACACCTATAAAAACTTTATTGCGTATACCCGCTATCAACGTGCCAGCAGCCCGGGCAAGTTCGCTAACGTGCCTTCCAATATCTACACCATTTACCAGGCAGAAAACCGCGACAAGGCTTACATCTACGGCGGCGAAATCAGTACTCGACTGAATTTCGGTACCTGGTTTGAGCAGGTTAACGGTCTGAGCGCGAATTTTGCGCTGGGTTACAACCAAGGGAAATCCAAGTCTAGTTATTCAGGCGACAAATATGTCGATATTGACAGCGTCGCGCCAATGAAAGCCATTGTAGGGATGGCGTGGGATGATCCGGCGAAACGCTACGGTGCCGCCATTACTGCGACCTTTGTGAAAGGCAAACAGGCGGCAGCCACCAACCGTGAAAGCTATAGCAACGCCAGCGGCAGTACGCTCACTGACGCAACGGCCGAGTATTTGCGGGTGCCGGGTTACGGTCTGGTGGATATGTCGGCTTACTGGCAGGTTGCCCGTAATGTGAAGCTGAGCGGCGGCGTATATAACATCACCGACAGAAAATACCGTGATTATCTGAGCAGCCGTGAACTCACGGACTCTACCAAACAGGATGCTTACGATAATGCGCTGGCCGTTATGCCGGGAAGAACCTTCCAACTTGGCGTAAACGTCGATTTCTAAGCCCCGTCCTTGGATACACCTTTAGCCCAACAAGCACCTTTCTTATCGGAAGGCGCTTGTTACCTGATTATCCTGCCCATGAAGGAAAAAACCAATGAGAGCCTGGATTCTAGGATTATTGGCGCTGCCGTTTTCTGTTTTTGCCAACGAACGTGTGATATCTATTGGTGGAGACGTCACGGAAATTATTTATGCGTTAGGTGCACAGCAAGCATTGGTCGCGTGTGACAGCACCAGTCAACAACCGCTGCAAGCCACAGAGTTGCCGAATATCGGCTATATGCGTCAGCTCAATGCCGAAGGCATTTTGGCGTTGAAACCTACGCTGGTGATCGCCAGTGAACTGGCACAACCGTCGTTGGTATTACAACAGCTTGAGCAGGTTGGCATTACCGTTGTAACGGTGACGGGCAAACCCGCGTTGAGCGTAATTAATGAAAAAATTGCCGTGATCGCCACCGCGCTCGGGCGTGAAAAAGAGGGGCAGGTTCTGCAGTCGAAACTGGCTCGTCAACTGGATGCCGTGCCAACCCATCTGCTGCCCATCAGGGTATTGTTCATTATGGCACATACCGGTATCTCGGCGATGGGTGCCGGTAAAGGCACCGCGGCTGATGGCGCGATTCGCAGCACCGGTTTACAGAACGCGATGGCCAACGTGACTCGCTATCAGTTGCTGACCCAGGAAGGGTTAATTGCCGCAGCACCACAGTTACTGGTAATAGGTAAGGGCAGTCTGCGCAGGCTGGGCGGCGAAGTGAATCTCTGGAAATTACCTGGGTTGGCGTTTACGCCTGCGGGTAAGCAGCGGCACCTGCTGGTGATTGATGACAGTGCCTTGCTGAACTTTGGTTTGGCTATGCCGGCAGCCATGAGCCAATTACGGCAGGCTGCGCAAACGACAGTGCCTTAACCTTTAGCCCCTTTATTATCCACATGGCCCAAGGAACGCTCGGGGAAGCAGCGATCGCGCAGACGTTGCTTTAACGCAGATGCCTCTGGGAACCCACCGTCGATTTTTCGATCCCAAATGACTACGCCATCGACGGAAATTTCATAAATGCCGCCGGTACCCGGAACCAGCGTAACGGCAGCCAGATCGGTGTTGAAGGTGTGCAGCAGCTCTTGTGCCATCCACGCTGCGCGCAGTAGCCAGTTGCATTGCGAACAATAGTGAATGGTGACGGCGGGGGATGTTTTCATTATCTGAACCTAAACGGATGAGGTAGCTAAGCATCATCAGTGGCCGCCGTAACCCTGTCAAGGCGATCAAAACGGCGGCATATGAGAGTAACGGGCTGAAATCAACCTCAGAAGTTGGCGCATCTCCCTGGCGGTTGGTGGATTGAATAAGAATTACTTTCATTTGCCGGCCGTTATGCCATAGTGAAAGCCTTGTTGCCCGTTATCTGACCCCGTGCACACTATGACAACCCTGCCGTTTTCCACAGCACAGCATCAGCCAATTATTACGCCCGTTCCGCACCCCGAGCGCCTAAAATATGCACCGCACATCCTGTTACATAGCGGTACCTGGCTGGAACCGCAGTCTGTCTGGGAAGATGATCCGTTGATCAACGGTATCAAACTGGCGCTGGTGCACAGTGGCGAGATGCAATGCCGGGTTACAGGGCAGGCCGAACGGCATATCGCTGAGCCTTCACTTTGTGCATTCAGTAACCTTGGCGACTTCGCCGTCACACACCGTTTTAAACGCAACACCCCTCTGCGCTACACCATTTTGCAATTGGAGAGCGACGGCCAGGATCAACATGCTGAACTGCTTCCGGCGGCATTAACGTCTCGGGCAGGGCAACCGCCGAAAATGCTTATCGGCCCGGCACCTAAACTGTTGTTGGCGTTATCCACACAGATTGCCACTTGCCCGTTGCAAGGTGCCACGCGAGATCTGTACTTGGCGGGTAAGGCGATGGAGCTCATCGCCATGAGCCTGCAACACCTGTCCGATGCCCCGTCAAAGGCGGCCGATCTACGCCTCTCACGATCGGACATTGAGCGTCTCCATGCCGCGCGCGATCTGTTGATTGCCAACCTGCCACATCCTCCAGGACTGGATCGTCTGGCGGCACAGGTGGGGATTAACACCCGCAAGCTCACCAACGGCTTCCGTCAGATCTTCGGCAACAGCGTTTTTGCATGGCTGCAAGAGTATCGCCTGCAACAGGCACACCGCATGCTCAGCGCTGAAGAGGCCAATGTTGCCACCATTGCCTATCGTGTGGGTTACAGCCCCGCACATTTATCCATCGCATTCCGCAAGCGCTTTGGCATTTCTCCCCGAGCGGTGAGGGCACGCTAACCGGCGGGCGATATAAAAAGTCCCGCTGTCAAAAGTATCCCCGCCGGAGCTCACCTGATTTTCCGCTATCGTAAGGTATGGAATTTTAAGGAGAGTGCGCGATGAAAGGGGCATTACACTGCCTGTTACGGCCGTATTACCGGCCACTGGCAGCGGCCATTTTTTTGCAGACGTTGGCAGGCCTATGTTCATTGGTCCCTTGGATCCTGCTGGGATATATCGCAGCAGAAACTCAATCTGTTGCTGAAAGGGGTTGGCTGTGGCTTATCGCCGTCAGCGGCTTGGTGTGGCTGATCGGCCAGACGTTGGCACTGTATCTGACGCACAGCGTGGATGCCGGGCTTTGCCATCAGCTGCGCTTAACATTAGCGGAAAAATTGCAGCGTTTGCCGTTGAACTGGTTTGTACATCAAGGCCAGGATGGCGTAGCCCGTTACGTTGAGCAGGACGTAAGAGCGCTGCATCAGTTGATCGCCCATGCGCCGACGGATTTGGTGAATTTGCTGATTGTGCCATTGGTGGCCTTTGGTTATTTGTTCTCACTGAATATGTCGCTGGCGCTGTTTGCGCTGCTGCCCCTTAGCGCTGCGATTGGGTTGTTTGTGGCGATGCGAGCTCCCCGGTTCCGGGCCGATGTCGAACAGCGCGATCGTACGATGGAGGATATGCTGGAAAGCTACGGCACGCTGGCCAGTCATCCGGTTGCCGTGCGGCAGTATCCGCAGGCCGGGGTACAAGCGCAGGCACAGGCGGCAGCCGATCTTTTTGTGACGGCATTCAGCCATTGGGTTCAGCGTATCGGCCGTTTGAGCGCGGGTATGCAACTGCTGCTGGGGGCACCCTTGCTGGGGATTTGGGTCATTGCTGGCGCGTTGAGCTTGGGCGAGACGCCTCTGCCAGCCGCGCAACTGTGCGTATTTTTGTTGTTGGTTAAGGCAATTGCCGCACCGCTTCAGGCGATGGGGCACGGCGGTGATGCCCTGCGTAGTGCCCAATTGGCGGCAGAGCGGTTGAATACGTTGCTCGCTACGCCAGACATGGTGAGCGGAACACAACAGCCCGATATGACTGCGCCGGTCGATATTGAGGTGCGCGAACTCTGTTTTCATTACGATGACGAACCGGTTCTACAGAACATCAATTTTTCGCTGCCAGCCGGCAGTGTCACCGCGATTGTTGGGCCGTCGGGGGCCGGGAAAAGCAGCTTACTGTTGCTGTTGGCGCGGTTTATGGATCCGGACAGCGGGCAAATCCGGATCAAGAATCACCCTTTGGCGAGTCTGTCCGATGCCTGTCGTTTTCAACTGATCACCCCGGTATTGCAACAGGGATGTGCACTGGCACGCCCGTTGGATCAAAACATCGCGCTCTATCGTCCGGATGCCGATCAGGCCACTGTCCATGCCGCAGCAAAGGCTGCCTGTCTGCACGAGGACATCATGGCACGGCCGTTGGGTTACCAAAGCATACCGGGACAAGACTTACAGCTTTCAGGTGGAGAACTGCAACGCTTGTCTATTGCACGGGCCTTGCTGTCTCCGGCACCGATTTTACTGCTGGATGAACCCACGTCGGCGCTTGATCCACAAACTGCCGCGGCCTTATTAGGTCGCCTGCGTCAGCGGCCGGGCACCACGGTGATCGTCAGTCACCGATTGGCCGATGTCATGGATGCCGACAGTATTCTCGTGCTGGAGCGCGGGCAGTTAGTCGCCAGTGGCAACCACCGGCAATTATTAGCCGCCGGGGGCCTTTATCGCCGGCTTTGGGACAGCCAGGGAGACAGTTATGGCTATTAATATGACACGCCTGAAATCTTTGCCATCTCGGGATCGGACGCCGCTGGTGAAGACACTGTCGTGGATGACGCTGTGCGCCGTTTTGGATGGTGTCGCCGGTCTGATGTTAGTGCCGCTGATCGTCGCCTGGTTCAGCGGCACCAGCGCGCAAATTTGGTCGGCATTAGGGGCGTTGCTGGCGGCCACCGCGGTGTATGGCGGCGTGATGTTTTGGGCGACGCTGAAAGGGTATTTGGCTGGCTGTACGGTAGTACGGATACTGATCGGTGCTTTGATCCAGCATATTCCGCGTATACCCGCCAACCTGCTTGGCAGGGTGAATTTGCCGGGGTTGGTGCGGGGGCCGGTACTGACGGCCATGGCAATCCCCGCGCATTTGCTGGCTCCATTGATTACGGCGGTTGTGACCCCTGCAACGGTTATTGTTGGGTTGGCGTTTATCGATTTGCCGCTGGCCTGTTGCCTGTTGATCGCCACGGTACTGTTAGGCATGGGGCTACGTTGGGGAGGGCAACGGACGCTTGCCCTGGAAGATCAACGGCATTTGGCAGAACAGAACAGCGCCGCGCAGCTGGCCGAGTTTGGGCAACAACAGGCGTTACTGCGCACCGCGGGGTTGAATCAACAGGCCGGACAGCGGTTGGTACAGGCACTGACCGCGCAGTACCGGAACGTGGTGCAACTTCAACGACGCTCATTACCTATCACGTTGATCTTTGCCGGTGCGGTACAGGCGGTATTCTTACTGGTGTTACTGCTGGGGGCCTGGCGGGTCAGCAGAGGTGAACTGACCATCCCGCTGTGGATTGCCGAAATGGTGCTGTTAGTCCGGTTTATCGAACCCTTGGCGGCAATGACGCAGCTTGGCCAGTCGCTACGCAATGCCTGGCAGGCGTTGATGCAGGTGCTCAGGGTTTTGGAAACACCCGCAATCCAATTCGTACAACCCGGTGAGACGCCGGCGGACAGCCATGTGATCGCGCGGCAGGTCAGCTACCGCTTGCCGGACGGCCCGGTGCTGCTTAGCAATATTGATCTTGATATTCCACCGGGTAGATTGCTGGCCATCGTCGGCCCATCCGGCGCGGGTAAGAGCACTTTATTGAGTGTTCTGGCGCGAAACACCGACGCTACCGAAGGGCTGATCACGGTTGGTGGGGTGGATATTCGTCAGCTTGACGCACCAACCTTGGCAGGGTGTCGCAATGTGTTATTGCAAGATACGCCGCTGTTCCGGGGAAGTGTTCGCTGGAACCTCCAATTAGCGAACCCGGCGTTAAAAGAACATGAAATGCAGGAGGCGCTGTCGGCGGTAGGCCTGCAACAGGAGATCGCCCGTTTACCGCAGGGGTTGGACAGCGATGTTGGCGTGGGCGGTGCGGCATTGTCCGGGGGGCAACGGCTGCGCCTTTGTCTGGCGCGAAGCCTGTGTGCCAAAACGCCCATCCTTTTGCTGGATGAACCCACCGCGAGCCTGGACTCACTCAGCGTTAACCGCGTGATGGCATTGCTGGCACGTCAGCGTGGGCGCGCCAGCTGCATTTATGTCACTCATAACCCTCGATTGGCGGCGCTGGCCGACAGTATTGTCATTGTGGCCGCGGGGCGGTTACGCCGCAGGGGGAGCCATACTCAGTTGTTAGCCGAAGATCGCTGGTATCGAGAGTTTTGTGCTGAAAATGGCCAAGAGGGCGGACACGCTTAAAACACATAGCCGCAGAGGCTGCGGCTATGTGTTTGACGTTCTATACCATCAGGCAGCGGCACGCGAGGGGACCTTGGCTAACAGCCGCAGTACCAGCCCTCCGGTCGCCGCCAACGTTGCCAATGCGATCACCCCAGGCCAACCGGCACTTTCCAGGATCTTGCTGCCTAAAGCGGCGCCGCTCGCCATGCCGATAAACACCAGAGTAAACATGATGGCATTAAGGCGGCTGCGGGCGGCCGGGTTAATGGCGTAGATAATCGTCTGATGCGCCACCAACGTGGCCTGTATTCCGAGATCAAAACCTACCGCACTTATGGCGATCAGGGTCAACTGCGCGGGTACTGACAGTAACGGCAACAGAAACATCAGGGCAAATGAACACACCACCATGGCGGCGCCGATTTTAGTGACATAGTCGGGGCCATGACGATCTGCCAGTGTGCCGGCCAAGGGGGCCGCCAGTGCTCCCGCCGCGCCGGCCAGCCCAAAAGCACCGGCCACTGCGCTACCTAACTGATACTGTTCCGCCAGCATTATCGCCAGTGTTGACCAGAAAGCGCTAAACGCAACCGACAATAAACCTTGCGCCAGGGCTGCACGCCGTAAAGCTGGGTACTCTGTCCATAACGTGCCTAATGAGCGCAGCAGCGCCGGGTAGCTCAACGTGGTATTGGGTTTAAAACGCGGTAATACAGCCCCCATCGCGAGGGTAATGGCCAGAACCCCTAATGTCCCCACGGTTTTTCCCCGATTGGCGTCAGAAGCCAGCGTAGCGGCTGCCGGTATGATGTCTTGCGCAACCGTTGCAGCTAACCCGATCGCCAGACTGCTGAGCAACAGCAGCGGGAATGAAGAGGAAAAACCACAAAGCAGCAAGGTCAGCGCCAGCAGTACGCCTTTAATCCGGATGATTTGCCGACGATCGTGACGATCACCCAGCGGGGCCAATAATAAGATCCCCAGCGCGTAGCCTATTTGTGTCAGTGTCGGCACCAGGCCGGTATCACTCACCCCGGTGTGGAATGCATCACCCATAATGCTCAGCATGGGTTGGCTGTAGTAGATGGACGCCACACTCAGACCGGCCCCCGTTGCCAGCAGAAAAACAACGTTGGAGGAAAGGGTGGTGGTGTCGACTGATGAAAGTAGGCGCATGTTGGTTATCCAGAACAGGTTAAGTGCGGCTATTTTTGCCGTTCTTCGCCGCCAACTGTAGCCCCAGGACAGGTAAAACTGTTATACGTATTACGTATGAATAAAAACTCATTTCCGAATGGCGACCGCATAGCCATGTTGCAAACGCTGGTACGTATCGTTGACAGCGGCAGCCTTTCCGCGGCGGCAGCGCAAATGCAGACGTCACAGCCCACCGTTAGCCGGCGCCTACAGGTGCTGGAACAACTGCTGGGCGTTAAGTTAATCCAACGCACGACGCACACCATGAAGCTGACGGATGACGGCGAACGTTGTTATCAGCATGCGCGTAAGCTGATTGAACAGTGGCAGATCATGGAGGATGAGCTGCGGGGTGCCCGCGATGAGCCGGTGGGCATATTGCGGGTGCGGGCGCCGCACGCCTTTGGTCAGGACCAGTTGATTGGGCCGTTGGGCGATTATTTGCAACGTTATCGCCAGACCAGTGTGGAATGGACGCTCAACGATCACTCGCCCGATTTCATTCCTGAGGGCGTGGATTGTGCGATCCACGTCGGCGCCGTGACCGATCCTTCGGTGGTTGCCGTATTGTTGGCGGAAGTGCCGCGCATCGTGGTAGCGGCGCCAGGGTTATTGACAGGAGGCACTCCGCTGAATCAAATCGGCGATTTAGCGCAACTGCCTTGGCTGGCGCTAAACAGCTTTTATCGCAATGAAGTCACGTTGACCCATCACGACACCGGGGAGACCTGCCGTTTTGACATTGCGCCCAGATTAAGCACCGACAGCCTTTACGCGGTGCGTAAAGCCGCGTTAAACGGTGTTGGGGTCGCAATGTTGTCGTCCTGGGTAGTTAAACAGGATCTGGAGCAGGGGCGACTTATCCCATTGATGCCGGACTGGCGTGCGGCGCCATTACCGATCTATTTGCTTTACCCGTACGCCAGTTACTACCCGGCGCGTCTGCGTAAATTTCTGGCGTTGATGAAAGAGGTGATGCCACGCATCACGGGGGCTCAGCCGCCCATTCCGTGAAAGGGGCACACAGCGGAATTGGTCGTTGCCGAAGGCATAAACAGCGTAAATGTAGAGTCGTGGTGGCGGGATTCAACCTGATTGGCGGCGGTATCTGTTTGATAATCGAATCAACAGTGACCGTCCCTTTCAAACGAGAGAATCGCCATGCACTTTACTCAAGCCATTGCCAGACTCCCTGCCGATAGCTGCGGCAGCGGACAAACTACCGCGCAACTGGGCGCGCCGGATGTCGCCGCCACCGCTCAGCAGTTTTTGGCCTACGTGGACACCTTGCTCCGCCTGGGGCTAAAAGTGACGGTGTTGCCCGCTGCGCCGGCCTTTCCTGATGCACACTTTGTCGAAGACACGGCGGTGGTAATGCCGGAGTTGGCGGTAATCACTCATCCCGGGGCACCCAGCCGTCAGGGCGAGGTTGACACTATTGCCCCCCTGTTTGCCGGTGAGCGGCCAGTGGTGCGGATGAGCACAAGTGGCCATCTCGATGGCGGTGATGTGCTGTTGGTTGATCGCCAGTTCTTTGTCGGTCTGACGTCACGTACGGATGACATCGGAATTGGCGAGTTTGCCGCAGCGGTAGAACCCTATGGTTACCGAGTGACTGCGATTGAGGTAAGCGCCGGGCTGCACCTGAAATCGATAGTTAACTATGTTGGCCGCAATACCCTGTTACTGACGGAAGATTACCAGCACCATCCTGACTTTCGCGCTTACAGCAGCATTGTCATTCCAGAAGCCGAGTCCTACGCCGGTAACACACTGTGGATCAACGATACGTTGATTACCCCGCAGGGCTATCCGCAGACCTTGGCGCAAATTGAAACGTTAGGGATGCCGATCGTTCAGCTCGACACCAGTGAATTCAAAAAAATGGACGGCGGCCTGACCTGCCTGTCACTTCGTTTCTAGTATTTTCTTTCACCGGGGATCTCAGCCATGAAAAAAACATTAGCCGTTTTATTGACCAGCCTGGCACTGGGTGGCCCAGCGGCGGCCCAGGCCTTTGACACCATCAGTTTTGGCGTTGATGGCGGTTATCCGCCCTTTGATGTGCTTGCACCCAATGGGGAGATCACCGGTTTCGATATTGATATTGCCAATGCATTGTGTACCCAACTGCATGCCAAATGCGTGTTCGTCAAACAACCTTTTGAGAGCATGATCGCTGCGCTCAATGCGCATAAGTTCGATGCGATTATTGCTTCGCTGACCATTACCGATGAGCGTAAAAAGGAAGTGGACTTCACCGATCGCTATTACCGCAGTTCCGCCCAGTTAGTGGCACGCAAGGGCAGTAATTTACTGCCAGAGGTCGCCAGCCTGAAAGGGAAAACTGTCGGCGTCCAGACAGGTTCAATCCATGAGGCCTATGCGAAACAGCACTGGGGCGGGAAGGGCGTGAAGATTGTTTCCTATGCCAATCAGGATAATGTCTATCTGGATCTGATGTCCGGCCGTATTAATGCGTCGTTACAGGATAACACTCAGGCTGCCAGCAGCTTTATCGATACGCCTCGCGGACAGAAGTTTGCCTTCGCCGGTCCGGTGATCAACGACAGCAGTATTTCCTCCGACGTGGGTATCGCAGTGGGTAAAGACAACCCCGCTTTGCGAGATGCGCTTAACGGTGCAATAAAAGCCATTCGCGCCGACGGCACTTATGAGGCCATCCAGAAAAAATATTTCAGCTTCGATATTTACGGTGACTAAACCGGCTCGCTAACGCCGGCTGACCCGGCATTCAGTTAAATTGGGGAGGCCGGGAATGGTCGTAGAGTATTTGCCATTGCTGATACAGGGCGCGGCGCTGTCGCTGTGCGTGATGCTGGTTTCGTTGGCCGTTGCCTTGGCGCTTGGGCTGATTAATGCGGTGATCAAACTGTTCGGTCCGCGCTGGCTGCGTTGGGTTTCAACGGGTTATACCACCCTGGTGCGTGGCATTCCTGAACTGGTGATCATGCTGCTGCTGTTCTTTGGCGGTGAGATGCTGGTTAACGGCGCGCTTGGTTTGCTGGGGCTGGGCCCCCTGCATTTCAACACCTTTATCTCCGGGGTACTGGCGATAGGCTTCGTGTTTGGCGCTTACTATACCGAAACCTTCCGCGGCGCATTTCTCACCGTGGAGCGCGGCCAGCTTGAGGCGGCGATGGCCTACGGCATGAGCCCCGGCCAGGTGTTCCGGCGCGTGCTGTTACCGCAGATGCTGAGCTTCGCCATTCCCGGCATTAATAATAACTGGCTTGGGTTGATGAAGGCTTCAGCGCTGGTGTCGATCCTCGGGCTGGAGGACATGGTGTGGTTGGCGGAGCAAGCGGGGCGCGCAACGCAAAAACCTTTCCTGTTCTATTTCCTGGTGGCACTGATTTATATGGTGATCACCGCGATCACCAGTTGGGGCTTTAGCCTGCTGTCGCGGCGTTATGCGCTGGCGTCGTCGAATTCGGCAGGAGCACGCTGATGAACCTGCAAAACATGCTGGAAGCGGTGCCGAGCTTTTTATGGAGTGATGGCTCTGATGTGACCGGGCTGGCAATGACCGCCAAGTTATTCTTGCTGTCGGTTGTACCCGGTTTATTGTTGGCGATGCTAATGGCGATCGGCCAGGTTTATGGCCCACGGCCGGTGGCTTGGCTCATCCGCAGCATCACTTACTTTTTTCGCAGTACGCCGCTTTATCTACAGTTGATGCTGATTTACTACGGCCTGTCGCAGTTTGATGTGGTGCAGTTGGGCTGGCAGAACGATCAGCCATTCTGGCTGCTGTTTCGTGACGCGACGTTCTGCGCCACGCTGGCGCTGGTGCTCAATACCAGTGCCTACGTCGCACAGTTGTTGGCCGGTATGATGGAAACTTTCCCGCGCCAGGAGTGGATTGCCGGCGAAGCCTATGGCATGAGCCAGTGGCAGATCATTCGCAGGCTTGTCCTGCCTGCGACGCTGCGGCGTGGCATTCCTGCACTGAACAACGAGATGGTCTTCTTACTGCATGCCACGTCGCTGGCCAGTACCGTTACGCTGTTGGATATCACCGGTGTGGCGCGCGCCCTTTATGCCGCAACCTATTCACCTTTTGTTCCGTTCCTGATGGCAGCGGCGCTGTACCTGCTGTGTACCTTCCTGCTGATCTTCCTGTTTTCACGGGCAGAACGGCGCTGGCTGGCGTTTATTCGCCGCGATTAATCCGGCTCAGGAACGTTTGATGGACTGCAATTCGGTTAACGTCACAATTTTATCCACCCGGAATTTTTTGCTGGTCAGCCAAGCATCGGCCAACAGCCGGTAGTTTTCCATACTGCGGCAACCGATTCGCACCAGAAAATCAAAATTGCCGCTGACCAGCCAGCAGTCCAGCACTTCCGGCGTATTGCGCATCTCCTGCTCAAACGCCGGTTGGGAATGCCCATGGTCGGCCAGTGCGATCTGCGCCTGAATGACAAACGCATGTTCCGGCTCAGGCAATTCGATAATGGCGCTATAGCCACGAATAATGCCGTCGCGCTCCAACCCACGTACCCGTTCCAGACAAGGGCGAGCGGTCAGATTGACCTGCTCGGACAGCTTTTGATAGGAAATGCGGCCATCCCGGCACAGTATTTCAAGGATCTTTTTGTCGATGCGATCAAGCCGGGCTTTTTTTTCCACAGAGAGGGCGTCCAATGAAAAGTAAACATCATAAGTTACCTGAACATGCGCTGGGTGGGCAGCGCCAAATTACCAGTTTTCATTTCGGCCAGCCGGGTAAAGGGGAAAAGATCTACCTGCAGGCCGGTTTACATGCCGATGAACTGCCCGGCATGCTGGTGTTGCATTATCTTAAAAGATTACTCAGCCAGGCGGAACGGCGTGGGGAACTGCAAAGTGAAATAATCATTGTTCCGGTTGCCAACCCGCCCGGATTGGCTCAGGTGCTGCTCAATGGCGGCGTGGGGCGCTTCGATCTGGTTAGCGGCCGCAACTTCAACCGAGATTTTCCCGACTTGGCACTGCTGTTAAAAAACCAGGACTTCAGTTTCGGAAAACCCTTACCTCTGCAGGTGCGTGCCGCAATGTGTGACGCGTTACAGGCGCTGCAGGACACCAGCGAAGTCACGGCATTACGTCGCCAATTGCTTCTGCTCGCCTGCGATGCGGATGTGGTTCTGGATCTGCACTGTGATGATCGTGCAATCTTGCATATGTATGCCGATCCAGCCTGGCGTGAACAGGCAGAAGTATTGGCGTGCTTTATGGATATCGGCGCAGTGCTGCTTTCACAAGACAGCGGTGGCGGATCCTTTGACGAGGCTTGCGGCCTGCCTTGGCACCGACTGGCGGCGCAGCATGCTGCGCTGAAAGACCTGGCACCCGGCTGTATGGCGGTCACGCTGGAGCTGCGTGGGCAACGGGATATTAGCCACGAGCTGGCCAGCACCGACGCTGAACGTCTCTATCGTTATTTGCAACACCGGGGTGCCGTTACCGGTGAATCCCCCGTAATACCGCAGCGAGACGTGACAATGTTACCCTTCGCCGCCGGGGAGATTGTCACAGCGCCCGCCAGCGGTATTCTGTTGCTGCTGCGCCAGCCGGGGGAGTGGGTAGAGGCAGATGAAGCCGTGGCTGAAATTGTTGACCCGATCACCGATACGGTAAAAGCGGTACGCGCCAAAGCAGGCGGACTTATCTATGCCTGCCGGCAAGCACCTTTTGTCACCCTGGGGGCAGAAGTGATGAAGATTGCCGGAAAGACGCCATACCAGGGTGGCGGTGGGCTGGCGTCTTGACGAGGATTTCACTTTGGCAAACTGCAGCGGCCAGGGCAAATTTGGGCATGATTGTTAAAAAAAATTAATAAATATGAAACTTGAGAGTCATGTGAATAGATTAAAAAATTTAAACAGATTTTAGGGGGCTACGCTAAGGAAAGACGTTTATGGAAAACTATATGTTGCAAGGGAACGTGATCAAGCTACTGCCATTGGGGCTTCCTAAGGATGAGGACATAACAGGGGATACACTTACCATTCTAAATCGCAGCATATCTACTTTACAAAATGGAATTTCTTCAGATTGCAATTATCATCAATTTATCAGGAATGTTGAAGTTTCCATTGAAAATGGAAGTGTATCTATTTTGAAACACCGTCTCAGTCCGTATGTGGATGATATAATGTTCGCCAACGAAAATAAAAGTAGCGACAATGACTTTAAAGCGTTTAATTTTTTAAGTGTTAACTTTTCTAGTATTTTAAATGATGATAAAAGTTTTTGTGATTTTATTTGTTTGGCTGGGACTGAGTTCAATCGAAGTAATAGAATTCGTGAGATCAATGTAAGGACCGTTCCTGAAAAAGATGGCAGTTATACAGAGTTCCTGGACTTTCAATGCCTACCTCCTGAGCTGAGCAAGTTGAGAACATTTATCTCAGATAATTACAAAGAAAACACTTTGTTTTGTGCAATTATTGCAGCGGCTTTCTTGATGAACATACATCCACTCCATGATGGAAATGGTCGTGTATCTAGAATGTTATTCAATCTGATTTTAGATAGAGGAGAAATTAATTATATTCCGCTGACAGAATTATGTCATGTCGCAAGGAGTGGGTATGTCATAAGTTTGCGCGAGGCATTTTTATTTTCGGAGTGGGATTCGATTATTGTGTTTTATTGTAAGTGCATCGAGGTTGTTCACTTAAATCATTTAAAGTGATGTTTCTAGTATGTGATTATATGATTACATACTATACAGATCATTTTAATTTTTTAAAGGGGATTGTATGTTAACTGAAAAAGATCTTTTACTGATTAAAACGACGACCATGACTGATACTCAGGTCGATAAAATAGACCCGACTCTAGGTTTTAAACGGTTTGTCAAGATCTAACATTTAAGACATAACGGGGGCCCCCGTTATGTCTTAGTATTGAATAATATAAGGAATCTAGATGAACAAGTTTTGGCTTATACTCAGGTACTTTAAAAATACTTCAGGAATGTCAGCTAAGACCAAGTTCTTTGTGATTATCGTCATTTCATTTTTATCTACCATTCTGATTTCCATACAACCCGTTATCATGGCGCGATTGATCGGTGTAATTGATACCAGGCTTACGAATTTTCAGGCTGTTGTCTACCTGCTTGCATTTAGCTACATTGTCATAATGAGTCTCAGAAAACTTGCTTCTGCGTTGAATTTCATATTAATAACTTCTTTGAGAAACAACCTTGTAATCAGCATGACCAATCATTATTTCAAAAGCCTTTTCTATAGAGAGGATGCCATAAAAAAAAGTGAAAATACTGGGGATATCACTCAAAAACTGAATCAGGCAATAGATGAGCTGACGGTTTTGTTAAGGAATATATCTCATAATTTCATCCCTCCATTATTACAATTAACTTTTAGTGTGGTATTCATTATCATCTCTGGTGATTATGTTGTCGCCTTGCTTTTTACCTTGTACTTCATTTTGTATTTTTTTATTAAAAATGCCTTCAACCCTGAAATCGTAGGGTTATATAATGACTTTTACAATACATCAGTAAAAAAATACAGTTTAATTACAGATAGTGTTAAGAATATGGGGGCTGCAAAAGTATCTAACTCCTATGAATATCTTTTTGGCCGTTATGAAAAACTCCTTAATAAAATAGAAAAAAAACATGAGGGTTTACTTAAAGCTGATATGAGGTTTCTTATTGTTGAATCAGTTTGCAATATTGTTTTCTTTGGAATGTCATTTTTCTATTCACTATACCAGGTAAGTCACGGCAACATAAGCATTGGGCATTTTGTGATGATTTCATCTTATATATTCTTATTGTCATCTCCTTTGGAAAGTATTGGATCAATGTTTACGGCACTACAAAAATCGACAACATCACTTTATGTATTCATTAGTTCATTATCTGATGTGACTGCAGCACAGGGCAGCCGTTCAGGCCTGATTGGTCCTATTGAGTGCGTTAAAATGAAAGGCCTTGGCTTTAATTATGAAGGAATGTCAAATCCTATTATTAACGACTTCAATATGGAAATTAAAAAAGGATATTTCATCACGTTGACAGGTAGCAGTGGGTCAGGAAAAAGCACGATTGCTAAACTTTTGGCTGGCGATCTGAAATCCGAGACTGGTGAGGTTTTATTAGACGAAATAAATATTAATAATCTATCACAAAGTCAACGAGCCAATACGATTTTTCACCTGTCGCAGAATGATTATATTTTTATGGACACACTAAGGTTTAACTTAAGAATCGCTTGCCCGGAAGCAACTGATGAGCAATTGAAAACGGCGCTTAAATTAGCCAGGCTTGATGATCTTGCCGTTGACAATTCGCAGGAACTACTGGATATGAATATTGGAGATGACGGCATGACGCTTTCTGGCGGCCAGCGCCAAAGGCTGTCGCTGGCCCGGTTATTTCTTCGGAATCCCTGTGTCATTATCCTTGATGAAATAACATCGGCTCTTGATGTTATCAATGAAAGGGTAGTGATAAAAAACATTAAGCTTTGTTATCCAGAGGCAATGATACTTAACATAAGTCACCGCAGCTCTACCTTTAACTTCTCGGATGAAATCATCGTAATGGAAAACGGTCGTATTATTGATCGAGGTGACTTTACTTCGTTAAAAAATAGAAATGCTTATATACAATCGATCCTACGGCAGGAGGCGTTAAAGGAAGCGCAAGAAGTTACTGGGGTAGAGTGACCCCAGTTCCCTAACCCCCTAATTGCTAATTAGCAGTAGGAATTCTATCGAGTCAGCACCCGGCTAATTTCCGGGCCATAACCCGTGACCGAAAGTGTCTCTTCTGCCAGTTCCACTACGGCGAAGGGGAGCAAATTGTCGCCATCGACCATGCCTTTTAGGGTGATAAAGTCGGTATTTTCCACCCGTACATAATCACCCAAATGATAATGACCGGCAAAGTATGCACGTACCTGATAGCGGCACAGCAAATCCACCAACGCATCGCAGTTCCACAGATTATGTTCATTGGCCGGTGCTAAGGGGTAGTGCCCAAACACCACAACGGTTTCCCCTTTGCTTTGTGCATCCGCCAGACTGCATGCCAGCCAACGCAGTTGTTCATCACCCACTGCGCCGTTCCAGCTTTGCGCTTGCGGCTGATGCTCGGCACGGATGCGGGCCAGCAGGCACTGTGCCTGCGCGTGTTCATCGCCGTTGGCTTGGTTGCAATACAGGCTGAGGTCGTTACCGTCAATCACGATAAAGCGATAGCCTTTCAGGCTGAACTGGTAATAGTGCTTGGGCAGTGCCAGTACGGGGGATTGCGCTGCCAGATGGCGGGAAATCACATCAGCATCATGGTTACCCATAACCACCGCATGCGGATGACGTAACTGCTGGTATACCGGCAGCAGTTCAGCATAACTGCCCCAGTTATCATCGACTAAATCTCCCAACGTCGCGACAAAGGCCAAGGGCAAGTCATTAAGCTGAGCAATAGCCTGGGTCAGTTTACGCAGGCTGTTACGGTAGTAGCGGTTATATTCCAGGTTGGGATCGGCGTTGGCATATTGCGGATCGGCGATGAGCCCAAAGCGCAGGGTGCCAGGTGCTACGGGGTCGCAGGAAAACTGGGGGTGTTGGTAAAGCGAACTGACCTGACCCAGGGCCAGTGACTGTGCTGCGGTGAGGTGTGTAGTCATGGGTTACCTGCTCAGCGCTAGCGAATGCCGGCGCGCATAAAGGATTGAACAAACTGACGTTGAAACACTAAAAACAGCACTAATAACGGCACAGAGGTCATCAACGTCGCGGCACCGATCAACGCCCATTGCACGCCTTGCTCCGGTGCCGAAAACAGCTGTAGCCCCACGGTCAGCGGCCGTACATTGACCGAGTCGGTAATGACCAGCGGCCAGAGGAAATCATTCCAGTGAAAGCTGATTGAGACCAAGGCAAACGCGACATATACCGGTTTTGCCAGCGGAATATAAATACGGCGCAAGATGTAAAACCGGCTGGCACCCTCGACAATGGCCGCTTCTTCCAGCACCAGCGGGATGCTTTTAAACGTTTGTCGTAACAGGAAAATGGCGAATGCTGAGGCAAAATAAGGCAGGGCAATCCCCAAAAGGGTATCGCGCAGCCCCAAGGCGCCAATGGTCTGGTAGTTATTCAGGATCAGTACATCGGGGCTGATCATCAACTGCAAGAGCACCAGGGCGAACAGGATGCCCGCACCTTTGAGCCGGAACCGTACCAGCGCATAGGCTGCCATGGTGGCCAGTATCAGTTGGAAGAAAACAATCAGCAGTACCAGCGAAACGGTGTTGAGGAAATAGCGTCCAAACGGGGCGGCATGCCAGGCATTGATAAAGTTTTGGGTGGTCAATGGGGCAAAAAGTGAAAACCCGCCTTGATCGGCTGCGGGATGAATCGCCACCCAGGTCGCGACCAGGATCGGGAAGACCCACAGCAGGGCAGCCCCCCAGGTCAGTAAATTCCAGCCAATACGGCGTAATGAGCCGGTTTGTGCCGGCGCGGCAGTGAGGGAAAGGCTCATTGATAGTGGGCTCGCTTATCCAGCAAATTGAATTTAACCAACGCAATAGAGGCCAGAATGACCAGCAGCACGACGGTCATTGCCGAGGCATACGGCAGATCCCAATAGCTGAACGCCGTACGGTAGATGTAGAACAGCAGCAGGCTGGTGCTGTTGTCCGGCCCTCCGTTGGTCATGGCGATCACTTGATCGACAATGCGGAAAGCATTCATTGAGGCGTTGATCAGGATAAACAGCGTGGTGGGCATCAGCAGCGGCCACTGGATCCGTCTAAAGAAGTAGCCGCGGGAAGCACCTTCAATCTCGGCGGCCTCAGCCAGTTTGGGATCAATCTGCTGTAGCGCGGCCAGATAAAAAATCATGAAGAAACCGGCTTCACGCCACACCGACACGGCCATCAGGCAATACAGCGCAGAGTCCGGATCGCCCAGCCAGTTCACCGCCGGCAATGAAAACAGCGCCAACAATTGATTCAATAATCCCACCTGCGGTGTATAGAAAAACAACCACAGATTGGCGATGGCGACCATCGGCAGCAGCGATGGAATAAAGAAGGCGGCGCGGGCAAGTGCGGTGCCGCGCATGCGCCGATTTACCGCCAAGGCCATCAGTAGTGCTAACCCAACGGCCAGCGGGATGGTGATTGCCGCATACAACAGGTTATTGCGTAAGGCCAGGATGAAGGTCTCGTCGTCCAGCAATGCACGGTAGTTTTCCAGCCCAACGAATTGGGCCGGTTGGTTATTGTGCGCTGCGCTGAATACACTTTCCCACACCGTAGCCAGCGCCGGGTAGTGGGTAAAAGTAATCAGGAAAACCAATGCCGGCAGTACCAACAAATAGCCATAAAGCTGTAAAGAGAAGCGCTTATGGCGTGCGGCGGGCAAAGCAGAGTGCGATATGGTCATGCCGGCCCCGGTTATTGGTAACGTTTCAACAGGCGGTCAGCCTGTTTTTGCGCGCTGTCTAACGCCTGCGCCGGGGTTTTGCCTTGCGTCACAGCGGCCTCTACGGCGCGGTTCAGTAATTCCTGAATTTGCACGCTGTTATAGGTTGATAGCTCCGGTTGTGAATACTTCAACTGCTCACGCGCGACGGTCGCTTGCGGGACCTTGACGGCATAGTCTTTCATGGTCGCAGTTTCCCAGGCGGCCGGTGAGGTGGCGACATAGCCCGTGGCGATGCTCCAGCGGGCAGCTTGTTCTGGCGCAGAAAGCCAGCGCATAAAGGTCACTGCGGCTTTTTGTTGTGCCGGGCTGGTCCCTTTGAACAGGTACAGGTTGCCGCCGCCGGTTGGACTACCGCGCTGCGTTTTCTCTGGCAGCATGGCGACCCCAAATGGGAACTTGGCATTTTCACGTACGGTGGTCAGGTTGCCGGTCGTGGTAACCATCATCGCGGTTTTGCCGTCGATAAAGTCCTGCGGGGTGGTGCTCCAGGTAATGGCCCCCTTTGGCGATACTTGATATTTCTGTGCCAAATCGGTCAGCCAGGTCAGCGCTTCAACATTAGCCGGGGTATTGAAGGTCACGGCCGTCCCCTTGCCGTTATCCAAATGGCTGCCATTGGTGGCGGCAATCCCCTGGAAGGTCCAGTAACCAATCGGGGTCGACGGGATTTCAATCCCCCATTGCTTAACGTCGTTGCCGTTACGGACGACCAGTTTCTGACCGAAATCAACCACCTGTTGCCAGTTGGCTGGCGGGGTATCACCATTGAGCCCCGCTTGCTGAAAGGCCTGTTTATTCCAATACAACACCACGGTGGAACGTTGGAAGGGAATGCTCCAAACCTTACCCTGAATTTTGCGAATAAACGCCGGGTAGAAACCGTCGATCCAGGCTTTGCCCGCTTCATCATTTGCCAAATCACTGACCGGTAAAATGGCACCTGCGTCGATCAATGAATAGGCTTCAATATCGCCAATCACGGCGATTTGCGGGGCATTGCCGCCGCGGAAGGCGGTCAGTGCCTTGGTGACCGTGGTGGCGTAGTCACCGGTATACACGGGTTGAATACTGATATCGGGGTGCAGCTTCTCGAAATCAGCCACTAGCCCTTCAACGGTATGGCTAATTTTTCCGCCGACGGCGATCGGGTAGTACATTTGCAGCTTCACGGCATCTGCCGCCAGAGCAGAAACAGAAACGCCAGCCAACAACAGCACGGCAGCGCTTAATGTGGATAAACGGATAGAGACGGACATGGTTTTCCCCTGAAATAAAATGGTGCTTTTGATTATTGAATTGCGTATTGGTGTGTCACGGGCTGAAAGGCGTGTTCCATCTGGTGGCAACGCTCACCACTGTGGGTTGAAAATAGATACTGCGCCGCCTCTGCCCATTGCAGGCCAACCAGGCTGCCCTCAGTAAAATGCTGCATACCGGGTATTTTCACCGTGATTTGCCCCTGAACCGCAGGCAGATGGCAAACGGCGAGCGTATCGGCGCCCATATATTCAGCACTGAGGATCTGGCAGGTGAGGTTGCCGTTGCCAGGTGCGCAGAGACGAACATCTTCGGCGCGGATGCCTAAACTCAACGCGTCCTCCTGGTTGCTGAACACCACGGGCAGTGGGGCGTTACCAATATGGTATCCGCTGCCTTTGCGTGTTAATGGGACGATGTTCATCGGTGGCGCGCCAATAAACTGTGCGGCGAAAATGCTGGCTGGGTTGTTATATAAATTGTCCGGTGTGTCGTGCTGCTCAATGCGACCATCGTTCAGTAGAATGATTTTGTCCGCCATGCTCATGGCTTCAGTTTGATCATGGGTGACATACAGCATGGTCAAACCCAGCTTGCGCTGCAGCGCACGAATTTCACGCCGCATGCTCTGACGCAGCTTGGCATCCAGGTTGGATAAGGGTTCGTCCATCAGACACAGCTTGTTTTGAGCTATCACCGCACGGCCTAATGCCACACGCTGTTGCTGCCCACCGGAAAGCTGAGCCGGCAGGCGATCCAGCAGCGGCTCCAACTCCATCAGCTTACTGATCTCTGCCAATCGAGCGGCAAAGTGCTGCTTGTCTTCGCCCCGAGCCCGCAGGCCAAACAGCAGATTCTCACGCACGCTGAGGTGCGGGAATAACGCATAAGACTGGAAAACCATTGACAGTTTACGTTGTGACGGCGGCAGGGCCGTCACGTCACGCTGCTGGATCTGAATGATGCCGCTGTCCGCGTTCTCTAACCCGGCCAGTGTACGCAGCAGGGTTGATTTTCCGCAGCCGGAAGGTCCCAGCAGGGCAACAAAATCACCTTCCTGTACGTCAAAACTGATGTTATCCAGCGCGGTTTTGTCGCCCCAGGTTTTCTTGATGTTATTAAGTGATAAATAGCTCATGGCGCTTCTTAACGTGGCGTGTTCAACCCACCCTAGCTGCCGCGTATTTATCTGGTATGAATAATTAATGACAGTTGTATGTCGCCCGGTGCAACCCCCCAGGCAGGAAAGATGGCTTGCCCGCCGCCGTCCATGTTAAATTTAACAGGGAGACTCCGTAGCCCCTGATGACAAAGAGAATTTAACATGATGAACGGCTATTTTTGTTCCATTGCGATGGGCGTTTCAGTCGGGTGTATGCTGACCAGGGGGGGTAACATGGCCATGTCACTACGGGAGGGTGAATATCATCGATAATCACGCTGAGCCTGAGCCGTCAGTGACTAAGCGCACAGCCAAACCACGCCGCCCGCACGGACGGTGGGTTTACTATATTCTGCATGAAGATATTCTGTGGCCTTGCCCGGTTAAGTGGGAGTGGGAAAGCAGTTTTCATGCCTGGCTGCCTTTCTACTATTCACCGACGCTGGAGTTTGTGGCCGGTAACCCAGCCAAGGCGACAAAGATCACGAAAACCAAGCGTTAATCTTTATTTTCGCTTAAGAACCCCGTTTATCGCGTTTGCTACCCGCATTATTTAACCCTCTGTTTTTAAACAAACAGCCCGTACCTTGCCCTCAGCAATGACAGTAACTACATTAACAACTGTACTTTCAACGTAACCTGAGAGGATATGTCCTATGAAAGCTGCCGTAGTCACCAAAAACCACAGTGTAGATATTCAGGAAAAACAGCTTCGCCCACTGAAACACGGCGAAGCGGCACTCAAGATGGAGTGTTGTGGGGTGTGTCATACCGATCTTCATGTCAAAGATGGGGATTTCGGTGAGGTACCCGGCATCACCTTAGGCCATGAAGGGGTTGGTGTTGTCACCTCGGTGGGCGAAGGCGTGACCTCGTTAAAAGTGGGGGACCGAGCCAGCGTTGCCTGGTTCTACCAGGGCTGTGGCCACTGTGAATATTGTGTCAATGGCAACGAAACCCTGTGTCGTTCGGTCAAAAATGCCGGTTACAGCGTCGATGGCGGCATGGCAGAGGAATGCATCGTAGTGGCAGATTACGCCGTCAAGGTACCTGATGGCCTGGACTCCTTTGCCGCCAGCAGCATTACCTGTGCTGGGGTCACCACCTATAAAGCGGTGAAGATTTCCGACATCAAACCTGGGCAGTGGATCGCAATTTACGGTTTGGGCGGTTTGGGTAACCTGGCATTGCAGTACGCCAAAAATGTGTTTAACGCCAAAGTGATCGCCATTGACGTTAACCAAGGGCAGTTGGATTTCGCAAAAGAGATTGGTGCGGATCTTGTGATCAACTCTAAAACCGAAAACGCCGAAGAGATTATTCAGCAAAAAGTCGGCGGTGCTCATGCCGCCGTGGTCACCGCCGTGGCGCGTTCAGCCTTCAACTCAGCCGTGAATGCCGTCCGCGCCGGGGGCAAAGTGGTCGCCGTGGGGCTGCCGCCGGAGAGTATGGATCTGAGCATTCCGCGCCTGGTGCTGGATGGTATTCAGGTCGTGGGATCGCTGGTGGGAACGCGGGAAGATCTTAAAGAGGCTTTCCAGTTTGCCGCCGAAGGCAAGGTGACGCCGAAAGTCACGAAAAGACCGCTGGGGGATATCAACGCGATCTTCGAAGAGATGAAGTCAGGCACCATTCGTGGCCGTATGGTTATCGATCTTTCCGCGTCTTAATGCAATAAGTCAACGGAAGGGGTAATGCTTGCCGGTCGCGGCGGGCAAGCATTATTTTAAACAGGATCTCACTTTAAAAGCAGCCGGCTCCCGCCGTTCTCAATCACTCGGACGCGCAACCCGATCAATTCCGTCCGCCACTGTCTCAAAAAGCGAAGGCGGCAGATCATGCCCCATTCCATCGATAAGCATAAACGTCGAGTCCTGAATTGAAGAGGCGGTGTCTCTCCCACAGGCTGCAGGTATTAGCGCATCGTCGGCACCATGTACAATCAATGATGGGACGGTGATCTTGGCTAACAGCGGCCGTAGATCGCCAGCAGCGACGATCGCCCCCATCTGTCGACCTACACTGGATGGGTCATAGGCACGCTTGGTTTCCTCCAGAATCAGGGTTCGATGGTACTCTTCGTCAAATGGATATCCAGGGCTTGCTATCCGTCGTGCAAAAGCGAGTTTGTGTGCCAGAAAACCGGCTTCATCTCGCCGTGGATCGGCGGCTGGCTTAGTCAACATCGCCATCACTTCTGGTGAGGCTGATGGAAGATTCGGATTCCCCGTGCTGGACATGATCGAAGTTAACGACAAAACCCGCTGCGGATATTCACTAGCGGCAATCTGAGCAATCATGCCCCCCATTGATCTGCCGACGAGGTGCGCGCGAGGGATCCCGAGTGCATCAAGCAATCCCATTGCGTCGCTGGCCATGTCGAACAGTGTGTAAGGCACATTTGGCCGTTGCCCGGCCGAGTGAGAAGCCGCCAACGCAGCGAAATCAGGTGCAGGGTGGTCTGTAAAATGTGATGAGCAACCCGCATCACGATTGTCGAAGCGAATCACTCGATAACCTTTTGCTACCAGACGTTCACAAAATAACACCGGCCAGCGGATCATTTGTGTTCCAAGACCGGCAAGTAAAAGCACGGTGTCGGCATGGTTATCGCCGAAGCTATCGCAACTCAGATTGATGCCATTTACGTTGAAAGTGATCATTTGCCCGTCCAGATTTGAAACATCCTGGATGTCTGCACCCAGGATTTACGATGCAGACGTCATTTAGGGTTCAGTGGAATTGCTTCATACCACGTCGAAGGCCGCCAAACTCAATGCGTAATTGCGAATGTCGGAAGGCCACTCGACAGTTAGCTGGATGAATTTCTCTGAGTCACCAGCGAATAATGCGCGCGAACTTTCTTCGAAGCCGGCCATGTTGCCTGCCATTGTCGACATGAACTGGTAAGCACGTTCCTGCGTCCTGCGCTTATCATCACGATCCACCGTGTTGCGCCTGGCTTCTTCAACCAGTTTGCGTAAAGCGACAGAGGCTCCCCCCGGTTGCGTTGACAACCAATCCCAATGGCGAGGAAGTAGCGTGACCTCACGTGGGATCACGCCGAGCTTTGGCCTGCCACGCCCACGTGGCTGAGGCGAGGATTGCGCATTTTCGACTGAGTCAGATTGATGATCTTTGGTTAACCGTGCGATCGCTTCCGCGTCCGTTCCACGGATATCAACCTCTTGGACACGGCCTGTCCGGTCATCAAAGATCAATACCGGCTCAGTGGAACCCGACGCTATAGCCCGCTTTACAGCCAGCACGTTGGTTTCGAGGTTGCCACAGGCAATGCGTTTTAAGCCGTCAAAGCTGGTAAAGGAGGGGGAGTCTACCGTTGTCATGGCGATATCGTCAGAATGTCAATGTCGCATAATTATATCCGGGTAAAATTAAATATCAATTAATACCCGGATAAAATTTAGACGCGGCTTGGTTACCGACGAGGTTGGTCGCCCTTGAAGGCACCAAACGCGGGAAGATACACAAGTACAGATTGCAAGGGACCCCGCCTTGGGCCCCTTGCACGGTCAAAGTCTACTAGCTATATAGCAACTAACGTATGGGCATTCGACAACAAATTAAAACAGCCCGAGTGGTTTGGAATCGTAGCTGACCAACAGATTTTTCACCTGCTGATAATGCGACAGTGCCACTTTGTGGGTTTCGCGGCCGACGCCCGAGTTTTTATACCCCCCGAAGGCAGCGTGCGCAGGGTAGAGATGGTAACAGTTAGTCCATACGCGCCCGGCCTTAATAGCACGCCCCATGCGATAGGCACGGTTGACGTCACGGGTCCACAGGCCGGCACCCAGCCCGAACTCACTGTCGTTTGCCAGCGCCAGCGCTTCGGCTTCATCTTTAAAGGTCGTCACGCCAATCACAGGCCCGAAGATCTCCTCGCGGAAGAAACGCATGCTGTTATTACCGGTAATCAGCGTGGGTTGAAGATAGAAACCGCTCTGCAACGTCTGTTCATGGCTGGCGCGCTCACCACCGGCAATGATTTTCCCCCCTTCATTTTTGGCGATCTCAATATAAGAGAGGATCTTGTCAAACTGCTGTTGAGACGCCTGTGCACCAATCATGGTGTCGGTATCAAAGGGGTCACCCTGACGAATCGTGGTGATTCGGGCCAACACTTTTTCCATAAATTGCGGGTAGATCGATTCCTGGATCAGTGCGCGTGAAGGGCAGGTGCAGACTTCACCCTGGTTAAAGAAGCCGAGGATCAGCCCTTCAACGGCCTTGTCGATAAACTCCGGTTCGGCCTGCATGATGTCTTCAAAGAAGATGTTAGGCGACTTGCCGCCCAGCTCCACGGTACTGGGGATGATGTTTTCAGCCGCGCAGGCGAGAATATGCCTGCCCACCGGCGTTGAACCGGTAAAGGCGATTTTATCGATGCGTTTGCTGGTCGCCAGTGCCTCGCCGGCTTCTTTCCCAAAGCCCTGAACCACGTTGAGCACCCCAGGTGGCAGCAGATCGCCAATCATTTCCAGCAGAACACAGATGCTGAGTGGGGTCTGTTCTGCGGGCTTGAGTACGACGCAGTTGCCGGCAGCCAGCGCAGGGGCCAGTTTCCAGGCAGCCATCAGTAACGGGAAGTTCCAGGGGATAATCTGTCCAACCACGCCCAGTGGTTCATAAATATGGTAGGCCACGGTATTTTGGTCGATCTCAGCGGCAGTCCCTTCTTGCGCACGCAGGCAACCGGCAAAATAGCGGAAATGGTCAATCGCCAGGGGGATATCGGCATTAAGCGTTTCGCGAATTGGCTTACCGTTATCCCAGCTTTCAGTCAGCGCCAGCAATTCTAGCTGCGACGCCATGCGATCGGCGATTGCCAGTAACACGTTGGAACGTTCCTGTACGCTGGCTTTGCCCCAGGTTTCAGCCGCGGCATGTGCGGCATCCAGCGCCAGTTCGATATCTTTTGCATCTGAGCGCGGAAATTCGGCGACGGTTTGGCCTGTCATTGGGGAGGTGTCGGTGAAGTAGTTGCCTGAAACGGGTTCGACAAATTTGCCGCCGATATAATTGCCATAGCGTTTTTTGAAAGAAACCAACGAGCCAGGTAAACCAGGATGAACGTATTTCATGTAAACACCTCTCATGAGAACTGACACTGTAGGGTTGACGCCTGGATGCACGACGCCATCGCTAAAACCATAAGCATTACCTATGCCACTTTGTGCTTGTTCGGTAGCCATAAAATATAAAAATGTTTAATATCATCTAATTAAAAACATAAAATACCTGTTTCTGGCAATAAAACTCCTGTCTTATTATTCATTTCTATTATTTTTTGTGTTCCACGTCGCAACGCATGGGACACATTTATGATACATAAATGCAACACTTTATTGGCGGGAGTTGGGTATGTTGCATAAAGACCAGACCACCCAGACCGGGTTTGACTCTGACAGTGATAGTCTGTCTCTCCCCAGCCGACTTTCAGAATCCTGGCTACGTAGCCAACACTATGGCTTGAGCCGGGCTGACGATCTGGTACCTTTTGTCCGGCCTGCGTTGCTCAATGAAGTGCGTGGGCAAAACGGGTGGGTTGCACAACTGGCACAGCCGCTGATCGCGCGTTTAGGCAACGAAATTAACCGGCAACCCTCAATTGTGGTGGTCTCTGATGCCAGCGGGTTGGTGTTGGAAACCTGTGGGAATACTGACTTTCTGCATAAGGCGTCGCGCATTTCTCTGGCCCCGGGCAATTTATGGGGGGAACAGGAGCGTGGCACCAATGCCATTGGTACGGCACTGGCGCTGGGGAGCCAGTGTGAAGTCAACGGTGATGAACACTTCCTTAATCAGAATGCAGGGCTTTATTGTTCCGCCGCGCCGATCTACCGCCCTAACGGCGTGATAGCCGGGGTGCTGGATATCTCGACACCGGCGCAGCGCCCGTATAATGATGCGCACTCACTGATTTTACAGGCGGTCAGGCACATTGAGCACCAGTGGGTGACAAGTAGCGTGACGTCTCAACATTGGACGCTGCGCCTGCACAGTGACGCACGTGTTCTCGGCAGTGCACACGAACTGATACTGGTGTTCCACGACGACGTCCTAACCGCCGCCAACCGGCTGGCGATGCAAGAATTTAATCTCTCGGTGGCTTCTTTCGGCACGCTAGACTTTGCCTCACTGTTCCCGGATATGTCACGCCAGGCGATGAATGCGCCACATCAGACGCTGGCAATCAATAATCGCCACTATTACTCCTTGTTGCAGATGCCGGAAAGGCATTCACAGGGGGTTAAGCCGCTGGCACCGCCTTTTGATCGCGATGGGGCTGACAGGCAGAAAGCGTTACGCATTCTCAATGCCGGCCTGGCGCTGTGCATTCGGGGGGAAACCGGCTGCGGCAAGGAGTATTTCAGCCAACGGTTGTTTGAGGAAAGTCGGCGTCGGCAGGGGCATTTTGTGGCGATTAACTGTGCGGCACTGCCTGAAAGCTTGATTGAATCCGAACTCTTTGGCTATGCGCCGGGGGCGTTTACCGGTGCCAATTCAAAAGGATACCTGGGCAAGATCAGAGAAGCCGACGGTGGCGTATTGTTCCTGGATGAAATTGGCGATATGCCATTAGGCTTACAAACCCGGCTGCTACGTGTTCTACAGGAAAAAACGGTTACGCCGCTCGGCAGCCACATGTCCTATGCGGTGGATTTTTCACTGATCTGCGCCACCCATCAGGATCTGGACCAGCAGGTTGCGGCGGGGGCCTTCCGCGAAGACTTGCTGTACCGCATCCAGGAATTCAGCTTACGCATATTGCCGCTACGTGAACGGGCACACGTGGATCGTTTTATTCTTAACCTTTGGCGCGAACTGGGGGGCGAGCAGCGTGGTATCACGTTGGCGCCTGATGCCGTCGCGGCGCTGGCGCGTTATCCGTGGCCGGGGAATGTGCGGCAGTTGTTGAGCACGCTCAAGGTGCTGTTGGCACTGACCGATGATGGCAGCATGATTACACTCGACGATCTGCCTGAACCGTTCAGCGTCGTCCCCTCATTCAGTACGGAGACTCAGTCGGCACCGCAGGACATGCTCGACGCCATCAGAAATGCCAACGGTAACATCAGCCAGGCGGCGAAGCGGTTGGGGGTATCACGCAGTACGCTTTATCGCAAAATGGAGAAAAGCAGGGGACGTGTGGCTGACTGAGGGTAACCAAGGCCCACAGATTGGGCCTTGGTCTTGAAACTATTTGTCCCCCAACCCCAGTGGGTTAATTTCAGAATGTTCGATTTTCTCGTCGCTTTCCGCCCAACGATCCAGCACTTTCAGGTAGCTGCCATTGGCAATCGCACTATTGAGTGACGCTTGCACGGCATCAACCAACCCATTGCCTTTCTTTACCGTGACCGCAATGTTCGCGCTGCGTGGCCACCCGCCAGGCACGATGCCAACCAGTGTGGTTTTGCCGTTCAACTTCGCCTGATAAGCGCCGGATACGTTGGGCCCAAAGGTCGCATCCGCCCGGCCAGATTGAATGGCCAGCGTCGCGGCGGCCTTGTCAGTAACATAAATTGGCTGCAGGGCTGGCAGCCCTTTGGCCTGGTTCTCCTTATCCCAGGCCAGCAGCACGGCTTCCTGATTGGTTCCTGAATCCACGATGATCTTTTTGCCGGCAATATCCGGTGCCGATTTTATCGAGGTGATTTTACTGCCGGACTTCACATAAAAGCCCAGCGTATCCTGGCGATAGGTGGCAAAGTCGAACTTGGTTTTACGCTCCTGAGTCACGGTAATGTTATAAATCGCCGCATCGTATTTTCCTGAGGTGACACCCAGTGGCCAATCCTCCCAAGACGTCGGTACCAGTTTGAGTTTCAGCCCCAGCCCATCAGCAACCAGCCGTGCGATATCCGACTCACTGCCAATCACCGTTTTATTGTCACGTGCGTATAACCCAAAGGGCGGGCCGCTGCCCAAAATTGATACCGCAACGGTCAACGTACCGGGTTCGACGAATGTAAACCCGGACGGGATTTTGGCTATAGCCTCAGGGCTTTTCGCCGTATTAATGGGCGTTTCGTTGGCGACCAAATCAATGCCCGGCGCGGCATTAGCCAGCGCGGAAAGGCTCAGGAGTGCCGCCGCTGCGGTGAGTTTTGCGCTATACATCATCATGATTACCTGCATTATTATGTTGTTGGGGCGGTCAATGCACTATCCTTTAAGCCGTTAAATCTGTGAACGAACAAAATTGGCTAACTAATTTTAGAAATGCGACGTTGGTGCCGTCCTTAAATACAAAAAGGAGGCCAAGGCCTCCTTTTTCAGCAACACCGTCGTTGCGGTTTTTTGGGTTATTCAAGAGACAACGTTGATGTACGGATCAAACCAGAAGTAACCCATGGATTTACCACTGTTATACACCACGAATTCCAGCCCGTAGTTCAGGAGGCCAATAGAATCTGCTATATCGAACGTAACATAGGGGTTGTAGATGCGTGGTGTCGAAGGGGTTCCGTCCTGACCCGCCAGCACGCCACCATCCTTCCAGTATGAGGTGAAGGGAGCATTATCGTCGGCCCACTGAGGCTGTGTGGCAGCATAATCAAACCCATATGCGTCCGCATGCCTTTCCATAAACGCAGGTAAATCGAGAGGTTTATTTTCTCCAAGTATATTAATCTGCGTATCAGGATCGGTCGGTTCACCTGTCACAAAAGTCTTCACTTGTGCTCCGTCTTTCCAGCTGTGTGCGATAAACCTAACCGGGGCAATAATGATATTTTGTCGACGACCCAAATCTTCCAGCCAGATCTGTATCTGTTCTTCCTGCGAGACCGGCACAGGATAATCCCCATCGTGGGACGTCGATGGACCGTTATTTTGGCTAACAAGCATAACGGGATGTGCGACCGCCACAGGGTTATCGAAGCTCCCCCCCGTAGAAGGCAGGGTACTAATATCAACAGTAAAAATTATCTGTGTTCTCATTGATCTCTGTATGAACACATCCCGTTTGAAAGGTTGCCAATGTGCTGACATTGACGACGGCAGTTACCGTTCATCTGTTATTGCCATTACTCAGACGGCCTCGCAAACTTTCAGCATTCACCCTTTTACAAAATAGTTAATATTTATCAGCACATATCGTTTATCACGATCTGAAGCTGACGTGCTTTGTCGCATACTTGAACACGAACTACTGTGAAAGGTATTTTTCGGCGTGATTATCCACATGATTAAAATGAGAGTAATCAACAAGTCATTCCGAAAGGCATTCTCTATCAGTGGTTTATTAATGATAATAAATTGTCTCTCGCAATAAAATGCGAGGAAATAACCATCGATAATAAAATGATGGTTATTGAAAGATAGAGTAGGCGTGTTGGAACAGCAATAACGAAAGTTAAATATAATTCATTTGCTCGACATAAAAATAATTAGAGTGAAAAGAATAAAAACAACACTTATTTTACGTGAAATTATTTCGACCTTCGTTAAGTAACGCCCTGAAAATTTATATCAATAGACAAGTGCAACCGTAGTGCGAGCATACTCCATTGTTATTAATGGTTTTTTTATTAATTCTGAATGATTGGAGAGGAAAGGGTTGGATGTTCTTATTTATGCGTGGATTCTCCAGTCTGTTGTTTTTCTGGCGTATTATGGTTGGAGGTGATTTGTTGTCTTTTTTGTTGCCGTGGCTAATTATTAAGAAATGGAACGAGAGTGAGTGATTAAATACCACTATCAACGATATTAAGTATTATGCTGCCCACATTTTTATATGCGATCTTTATTTTCATTAAAATATACATTGGGATAGGTGATAGCCCAATGATAATAATATCTTTGCGCGGCGAGAGCGGCCGCCCGGTATCATTGACCGGGCTATATTTATTCGTTTACAGGTTTAAAGTGGCATGTTGTTGCAGCATATTGAGTACCTTTGGTGCCTCAACGGCCTGGCTAAAAAGAAATCCCTGACCCAGGTGATAGCCTGAGTCACATAACGTCTGGCGTTGCTGCTCGGTTTCAATGCCTTCTGCAATGATGTCGATCGACAATTTTTGTCCCAGGATCCCCATGCTTTCCACGATGCCCAGAATGGCCGGTTCGTGATTCATACGTCGGATGAAATCGCGGCCCAGTTTAATGCAGTCCAGAGGGTAGTCCATGAGATGTGTAAAGGAGGAGTGCCCGGTACCGAAGTCATCGAGCGATATTCTGACCCCCATTTCCTTGAGCATCTGCAATGCGCGCAGCACATACTTCGAACCGTGTTTGTTGAAGGCATGTTCGGTGACTTCCAGCTCGATCAGGTGATGCGGAATGTGGAACATCTGCAAACGTCTCAGGAAGGTTTCAGCGTAGTTATCACGTAAAAACTCGATGGGGGACGCGTTTAACGACACCGGCAAAACATCGACACCCGAGGCCAGCCAACCCGACATATCGGCAAACACCTTCATCTGCATGGTTTCACTGAGTTTGGTGGCCAATTCGTAATCGTTAAACGCCTCACTGACCGTGTCAGGCATCTGCATGCCCTTTAACGGACAATACCAGCGCAGCAAGGCTTCAAATCCAATGATCGCGCCATTGCTCAAGCTGACCTTGGGTTGATAACTGGGGCGGATCTGATTATTACGGACAATTTGGCGCGCGTGATTGAGCTGTGCTGCACGCTCCTTTGCCTTATCCATCATTTTTTGATTAAACATATAAACGCCACCGCGGCCACCGTCTTTGAGTTCGTACAGGGCGGTATCGGCGCATTTCATCAGTTCCGACGCATCACGCGCGTCTTGAGGGTAGATCGCACAGCCGATGCTCATGCCGCAATGCAGTGCCTTACCCCCATGCGTGATCGGTGATTCAAGCTGCATTAAAAAGGTATTGGCGATCTTGAAAATATCTTGTTCGTTTTCGACGTCGCTAATCACTATCGCAAATTCATCGCCCCCTAAGCGGGAGACGAAAGAGTTATTGTTTAGGTATGCCGTTAATCGGCGCGATAAGACGCGCAAAAGATGATCACCTGCAGCGTGCCCGAGGGTATCGTTAACCAGCTTAAAGTGGTCGAGGTCCAATAAAATCAATCCCAGAGACGTGTTTTTGCTCAGGGCCTGTTTCATTTCATGTTTTAATTTCCGCTTGAATAAGCGTCTATTGGGTAAACCGGTCAATTCGTCATATTCACTGGCGATCAGCAAACGTTTCTCAGCTATTCGCTGTGAGGTTACATCGCGCGAAACGCATAATATATTTTGTATCTGCTCATCTTCGCCGAAAACGGGGCTAAGGATATTATCCCAATGCTGAAGCGCGCCAGTTGGTGAGGCACTGAGTCCGGCGAATCGGGCGCTTTTTCCGTTTAAAACTTTACGCAGTGCCTTTCTGCCACGGTTGCGTACTTCGGGTTGCAACAGATCCAACCAAGGCATGCCAAATTGTTGTGGGTTCTCATCCAGGCCCAAAGCGATGCTGCCTGCTTTGTTCATATGCAGTACCGAACCGTCATTATTAATGACCTTGATACAGTCAACGCTGGCGTCGAGCATATTCTTTTGTGCTGCCAGTGTTTCTGTCGTTAATTGCTTTTTCAGCATTTTTTCATGGATATCGGTGCAGCTAAGATACCAATGCATCTGCGCAGAATCCCGATCTTGCTTTGCACCAAACGACAGTAAAAACCAACGATACTCACCGTTGTCATTGCGCAGCCTGGCTTCCTGTACGAATGAATCGGCGTTGAGCATGGCGTGTTGCTGCAGCAGAGCAATGTGGGCGTATTCGTCGACGTGCAGCGCTTCTAACCAGCCGACGTCATTGTGATCAAAGGAAGAAAGACCGGTATATTCACACCACAATGCATTGAAATGTCCGCCGAGCCCCTTACCAACGCCAATGAGATTGGGTAAACCATTGAAGATATCATAAGCGATATCAACAGGATGAATTTCATCGCTGTGCTCGGGTAAAACATTCATCTGTCATTTCCTCTAAAAGCTGCCCGACATTTACGCTAAAAGAAACCATTTTTATAATATTGTAGTCAGCGGCAAATCGTTATGTAGCCTAGTCTGCGCGATAAAAAGCCGCCAGAGAGAATGAGATATAATTCAGAGCAACACAGTAGGAATACTCTCGTATTTACGCGTTAAATGACGTCCGCTTATTGAGTCTCATTCGTCATTAAATATCGCGAATCGGCAGAGACTGGATATAAAAAAGCCCCCGCGGTCAGGCGGGGGCTGGACATTATCCTGCGCGCTGAAATTTATTTATCTAACGCATAGGCAATGACGTAGTCGCCACGATCGGGTGACTGACGTGCGCCACCGGCGGAAATCACAATGTACTGCTTGCCGGTGGTCGGTGAAATATAGCTCATTGGTGTACCGCCGCTGCCAACGGGCAGACGCGCTTTCCATACTTCTTCACCTGTCGAAGAGTCAAACGCCCGCAGGTAGTAATCCTGAGTGCCGGCAATGAAGACCAGGCCGCCTTGGGTCGCCAGGGTGCCCCCCAGCGTTGGCATACCCACCGGCATTTGCGCCCGCATCTTGATACCGAACGGCCCCGTGTCCTGAACGGTCCCGGCGGGAACTTGCCAAACCACTTTTTGCGTTTTCAGATCGATCGCAGACAGGGTACCGAATGGCGGTTTTTGGCACGGGATGCCCAGTGGGGACATAAAGCGGTTTTTGTTTACGCCGTACGGCGTGCCTTTCAGCGGAACAGCCCCCATTCCTGTGTTGACTGATTCACCGCCATTACTGGCCGGCGTATTGGCATCGGTTTTCTGCGGGATCATCTGCACCCACAGGCCTAATCGCATGTCGTTGGCGAAGATATAATGGTTGTTAGGATCAGTCGACAACCCTCCCCAGTTCATGCCACCCAACGAGCCAGGGAAGCTGAGTGAGATATCGGTATCCGGTGCAGTGAAGAGACCGTCATAGCGCATGGATTTGAAACTGATGCGGCACATCAGTTGATCGAACGGCGTTGCGCCCCACATATCCGACTCGGTTAACTTTTCATTGCCAATCTGCGGCATGCCGACTGAGAAGGGTTGGGTGGCTGAGTATTGTTCACCGGGAATGGTGCGCGTTTTTACTGGCAGCTCTTTGACTTCTGTCAGGGGTTTGCCGGTAAGGCGATCCAGAACGAAAATTTGGCCGGTTTTCGCGCCAATCACGACGGCAGGTTTGGTGGTGCCATCCTTCATTGGGAAGTCGATCAAGCTTGGCTGCATCGGCAGGTCGAAATCCCACAGGTCATTATGGACGGTCTGATAAACCCATTTCTCTTTGCCGGTAGTGGCATCAAGCGCCAGGATAGAGGCACCGTATTTGTGATCCAATGCGTTACGGTTCGCACCCCACAGGTCAACGGAAGAGCTCCCCATTGGCAGGAACACGGTGTTCATCGCAGGATCATAAGACATCGGTGCCCAAGAGTTCGGCGTACTGCGCACAAAGGTCTGACCCGGTTTCAATACCGAATTTGGATCTTTGTTGCCTGGGTCGAACGCCCAGCGCATTTCACCCGTGATCACGTCGAAACCGCGCAACACGCCGCCAGGCATATCAGTTTGCACGTTATCGGCCACGCGACCACCGACCACAATGGTCGTGCCTGCCAACGTTGGCGCAGAGGTGAGCTGGTATTTTGGATCAGCGGCATCGCCCAGGCCCGCTTTCAGGTCGACCACGCCTTGGTTGCCGAAATGTTGGCAGTATTCGCCGTTATCAGCATTGATTGCCACTAAACGAGCATCGATGGTGTTCATCAGAATACGACGCTGACAGCTATCACCGGCTGCCAGGATGGCCGGGGTCGCAGGCGTTGAACCTGGAACGGTTGGCTGTGGCAGCGGTTTTGTAACATCAAAATACGCCAGCCCGCGGCAACGGTTCCAGACCTGGGATTTTGCATTGACTTCGCGCGTCCAGATCGCTTTACCGCTGTCAGCATCGACGGCAATCACGTTGTTATGCGGCGTACACAGGAAAATGCGGTTGCCGATTTGCAGCGGGGTTTGCTGATCTTCTGCGCCATTGCCGTCCGGGCTTAACGGAATGTCACCCGTATGGAAGGTCCAGGCAACGTGTAATGCTTTTACGTTGTCGCGGGTGATTTGGTCCAGCGCCACGAAACGGCTACCGCCCGGCGTGTTGCCGTAGTTGTCCCAGTCTTTCTGCTGTTTGGCTTTATCCACGGGGATTAACGGCAGCTGTTTACCGCTGAAAGCGACGGTAGGGTGTGGCTGGAACATCTGTACGAAGGTGCCAACCATGCCAACCGCCAGTACGGCACTGAACAGGTAGGACGGTGTGGCCAGCGGGGCTTTACCTTCCGATTTACGCAGCGCAGGCCAGCTCAAGAAGGCCAGAAGCATTAAACCGGTAGGCACCATAAGCCGTGATACTAACGGCCAGAAATCAAAACCGGCATCGACCACTGACCAAATCAGCGTGCCAATGAAAACCAGCAAGAACAGCATCACCGCCGAAGATTTGCGACGGAAGAATTGCACGGCCGAAAGCAGAGTGACAATGCCAGCGATCAGGAAGTAGCTACTGCCGCCCAGTGAGACTAGCTTGCCACCGGCAATGGCAAAGAACAGACCGACGACAGTAAGAATTATCCCTAATAAACAGCATGATAGTTTAAGTTTTATACCCGGCCGGGTATTTGATTCAGGCATAGCGAGCAAACTCCAAGATAATGTTTTTTTCATGTTTACCCCGAGTGATCTCGACCTTGCTGTTCCCTGGTGGAATGAGAGCAGAGTGTAAATCAAACGATGGAATGTCCATATTGTACCATTTGATTCATTATGAGGTTAAGAATATGTTGCCCGATAACTCAGACCTTAGCCCGAATTGCAACAATTGATGCGGCTGAGCGCGACCGGGCTCCAGTGATCGACTCACTGTCAATGGGGGTGTTCTAGACGGGAAATATAATAATAAACCATGTAAATAAAATGGATAATGGAAATTGTGGGTATTTAACAGGCTCGTAATTATATTTTTCTATTATTGAACCTTTGTAATACCATTGGATAGCTTTTTGGTTTCTTTAGTTACATAAGGTTAGAAATCTTAATAAGATACGTTAACATTACTATTCCACTATGCAGTGCTTCGATTGATTGGGCGTCATCGTTATACTGTACTGCATAGTGGTCACTCTATATTCTATAAATATCCTAAAGCCCTAAATCAACAATCCTCCCCTTGAGAGCCTCAATGCCTTCCGCTTCCAGTCGTTCCAGCAATCGCGACAGGATCGCCGAGTTGTAATAAACGATCGCGTTGGAAATCAGCCGCCCACACGGGTTACTGACCTCTGTTTCAATGTCATTTTTCCCGGTTAACTCCTTCTTTCCGCCGACTTTTGCCACTGCGGCACGCAGTTGGTGATGAGATTCAATCTCAGTAAACGACAACACTGACAGAGGTGTCGGACAGATTACTATTTAATTTTATCAGTAAGTTGCGTTGTTCCCACAGACAAATAACATACTAAAAATATAAACGGTATTTGTCTGCAGGCGAAGGAGGGGAGTTCTTTGTGATTTATATTACTTTGGTAGATATTCCATTACGACATACTTGCTTAAAGAATTTATTACACTTGAACGTTCTTCAAGTGAAGTGCCATTTTTTTTAACATAAATACTTATGAATATGGGTGAGGATTTTTCTGACCATACCATTGAAATCAAACCACGGACACCATAATCACTCGCTCCAGAACGATCGGCAATTTCCCATCCTTGAGGTAATGTCGCTCGTAACATATCATCAGCAACCTTATTGCCCATCATCCAATTTTTCAATTGAACTTTAGAACTATCCGATAAAACCTTGCCAGTAAGTAGCCTTTTTAGACTGGAGTTAATAGCGTTAGGTGTCGTAGTGTCTCTTAAATCATGATCAGGATTTACCGTCAATTCAGGTTCATACCTATCAGAGCGTGTTATATCATCACCGATAGAGCGCATGAATGATGTGAGTCCTTCAGGTCCGCCACCGGCGGAAATAACTATATTTGCTGCTGTATTATCACTATAAGATGTTGTGGCTTCACAGGATTGCTGCAAAGTTATTTTTTTATTAATATAATTTTTGACAATTGGAGAGTATTCTACGATATTTTCCGGTTTAACTAATATCGAATCATCTAAATTAATTTTATTTTCATCTACTTTAGCAAGAATATTTGCACAAGCTAAGGCTTTGACGGTACTGTCTAAAGGAAAACGTTCATCCCCATTTATCGAGACCATCTTGCCATCCATATTGAGTATTGATAATCCAATACTCCAACCTTCTTTGCTAAGTTTATTTACCTCATCATCAAGCGTCGCAGAGAACGATAAAGGTATAAATGAAGAAAAAACAACCACACTAGCAACGGATTGAAGAAATACTCTCATGAAATCCCCTTCGGAATTATATTTATTAATTGTCAAGTGCAAAACATGATGGATTTTTTTGCAAGCTACTAATTGGAGTTATTACCGATTACTTCCGGTTTTGTTTCTGTAACGGTGATCCCATCCATGTAGTTATGACATAATCACTGCTATAACCTCATTTTACAAGCAAGTAAAAGTTTTATTAGACTTAAGAAAATCTAACACCCTAGCACAAGCAGTATCAGGAAGAGGGATCTATCGCATTAAGGCTAATACCCTTGATGTTAGTAATATATTTATATGCTGTGATGACATTGGTTTCAGCTATGTTGTGGCTTTGTTGAATAAATCGAACTTCTGACTGCAATCAGGAGCAGATCACTACATTCCTGTGACCTGCTCCCCCTTGATTAGTACATCCCGATGGTAGTTTTCAAGGGATACAAAAGCGCCTCCGATCTGTTCAGCAATAGCGCGCACAATACCTGAAGGGAATTCGTTTATTGATTCAGGGCATTGCGGTGCCCATCAGACATTGACTGTCGCGAAACGCTGTTTAACCACACTTAACACCAGTTGCCGCAACCAGCGATGGGCCGGGTCGGCCTCCAGACGAGGGTGCCACATCTGAGAAACGGTAATACCTTGGGTTTTTACCGGCAGGTCGAAGGTGTAAAGTGCGGTGCCTATCGGTTGATTGATCAAAAAAGAGGCGGGGACCAGCGCTATCAGATCGGATGCCTCGGCCACGGCCAGCGCGGCGGGAAAGCCAGGAACCACGGCGGCGATCTTCCGTTCCAGACCCAATGCAGTCAGCGCGTCATCTACGGGTCCGGTTAATAAACCACGTCGCGAGGCAACGACATGACCGCAGGCGGCATATTGCTGGGCGGTAATCTCGGATAGCGACTCAAATGGATGCCCCTTTCTGACGACGGCCACAAAGCGGTCACGAAATAACGTCTGTAACCGAATCTCTGGCCCCATGTCTCCCAATACGCCAATCTCAAGATCGACCAAGCCTTCCCGCAAATGCCGTGAGCTCTTTTCTGGCTTGGGGGCAAAACACAGGCGAACCAAAGGAGCGACCTGTGCCGCCGCAGCGATCAGCGCTGCACCAAAGGCTTCGACAAATCCGTCGTTGGCGCGCAGGGTGAAGGTCCGTTCAAGCGCGGCTAAACTCAGTTCCGTTGTCGCAGGGCGAAGGACTGCGCGTGCCTCGAATACCGCGTTTTGCGTGCGTTCGCGTATTTCCTCAGCATAGGGGGTTAACACCATATGGCGACCCGCCCGGACCAGTAAAGGATCGCCAGTCACCGCCCGCAGGCGACTCAGTGTGCGGCTCATCGCGGACGCGCTGAGTTTAAGGCGGCGAGCCGCACCCGCCACGCTGCCCAAGGTAAGCAACGCATCAAGAGCAATCAGTAAGTTGAGGTCGGGTTCTGTCATGTCTGTCATCCTGAGCGGTCAATGAAGGTAGGCGTTTGGCGCATGTTATAACTGCAGATGCTGCGTCTTCCGCTATCTACTCCGCATAGTTATATTTTCTACACGACAAAACAACTGAAATGCAGAGGAAGTGAACAATGCCAACAGTATCTTCACAACAAAACACTGTCCTGATTATCGGTGCTTCCCGCGGTCTGGGGTTTGCAATGGTGGAAGAGTGTCTAAAACGGGGTCACAACGTGATTGCCACTGGGCGCGCATCGTCTAAAGATGCGCTTGACCGTTTGGCTGAAAAGCACCCTGACACCCTTGAGGTAGAGACTGCCGATATCACGGTGCCTGAGCAGGTCAGTGCCTTACATGAACGACTCCGCGATCGGCACGTTGATTTGTTGTTTGTTAACGCAGGCGTTAAAAATGACGATCGTGAAACAATCGCGGACGTCTCGACCGAAGAGTTCACTCGGGTAATGGTGACCAATGCGCTAAGCCCGATGCGCGTCATTGAAACCTTTAAGGACCTGGTTGCGCCCACCGGCACGATCGGCGTGATGTCTTCAGGTCAAGGGAGCCTCACCAATAACACCAACGGCAAGTTTGAAGTCTATCGGGCGAGTAAATCCGCGCTAAATATGCTGATGCGTAGCTATGCGGCACGAAACAGTGACGATCCTCGTACGTTGCTGCTGATGGCCCCCGGCTGGGTGCGTACCGAGTTAGGGGGGGCAGAAGGGCGTTTGAGCATCGAAGAAAGCATTCCGAATTTGCTCAATACGATTGAAGCCTATGCCGGACGTTCAGGGCTGCATTATCTCGACTATCTGGGCAAAATTGTGCCCTGGTGATGGGGGCAGGTCAGTCTGCCATCTCGGCGCGTGCGGCTCATTGACAAAAAAGCCGATCGCCTCAACGGCGATCGGCTTTTCACTGCGTGTTAAGGCAATGCCGGCAGATTAGGCGGCAGGTAACTGCTGCGCGGTTTTATCCACCAGCGCCAGCAGGACTTTGATATCGTCCAGGCTGACCGTTGGGTTTAGCAACGTCATTTTCAGGCAGGTAACGCCATTAAATTCGGTCACACCAACGTTGGCGCGGCCCGATTCCAGCAACGCATCGCCAATCCGCTGGTTCATCAACGCGACTGCCGCGTCGCCGCGTGCCGCCAAGGCGTCTGGACGGTAGCGGAACAGTACGCTGGCCAACTGCGGCTGCATCACCAATTCCAGCGACGGTTGGTCGCCGATATAGTGTGCAACTTGCTGCGCCAGCGTAACGCCATGATCGATGATCGCTGCGTATTGCTGTTGCCCCAACGCCTCTAATCCCATCCACAGTTTTAATGCATCAAAACGGCGGGTGGTCTGCAAGGATTTAGAGACCAGGTTAGGCACGCCCTGAGCTTCGTCAAACTCGGAGTTCAGGTAAGCCGCCTGATAGCGCATCAATTCATAGTGACGAGCTTCTTTCAGCAAGAAAGCGCCGCAACTGATGGTTTGGAAGAATTGCTTATGGAAGTCCAGAGTAATGGAGTCCACCAATTCAATGCCATCCAGATAATCACGGTACTTCTCGGAAAGCAGCAACGCACCGCCCCAGGCTGCATCCACATGCACCCAAATTTGGTGCTCCGCAGCCAATTGTGCAATACCGCGCAGCGGGTCGATCGCGCCGGCATCCGTCGTCCCCGCAGTGGCGACAATCGCCAGGATCTGCTCGTCGTTGGCTTTGGCTTGCGCCACTTTCTCAGCCAGATCGTTCAGATCCATTCGGGCGAATTGATCGGTTTTCACCAGCGTGACGGATTGGTAACCCAGGCCAAGCAGCGCCATGTTCTTTTGCACAGAGAAATGGGCATTTTCAGAACATAATACTTTGATCTTGCGCAGGTTACCGACCAATCCATCCTGTTGCACAGAGTGGCCTTGCTTGGCGAAGAAGGCATCGCGTGCCAGCATCAGACCCATCAGGTTGCTTTGGGTCCCGCCGCTGGTAAACACGCCGGCATCGCCAGGCTGATAACCGACCTGGGTGCGTAGCCATTCAATCAGTTTCATCTCGATGATGGTGGCTGACGGGCTTTGATCCCAGGAATCCATGCTTTGGTTGGTGGCGTTAATCAACACCTCAGCAGCTTGGCTAATCACCAGGCTTGGGCAATGCAAATGTGCGACGCACTGTGGGTGATGCACCGACAGGCTGTCTTTTAAAAAGTACTCGATCGCACGTTCGATTGCCGCCTGGTTACCCAGGCCCTGAGGATTAAAATCAAGCGTAATGCGTTCACGCAGTTCAGCAACGGTTTTCCCCTGGTACATTTCGGGTTGTTGCAGCCACTGCACTACGGCTTGGCTTGTCTGTTCGATCGCTTGCTGGTACGCGTCAGTGCTTTGCGCTGACGCGGCCAGAATCGGGTTTAACCGGGACATCGACTTCACTCCACATCCACAGGCTTGATGCCGGCGGCTAACAGGGCCTGTTCAAATTTATCCAGGAAAATACCCAGTTCATCGTTGGTGATCAGCAGGGAAGGTAACAGGCGCAGTACGTTGCCGTTACGACCGCCACGCTCGAGGATCAGGCCTGCATCGAAGCATTTCTTCTGCAGCAAAGCAGACAGCTGGCCGTCAGCCGGGTAGCAGCCCATATGATCCTGCGCTTCGTTTGGTTTAACGATTTCCATACCAATCATTAAGCCCAGACCACGCACATGACCAATCACCGGATAGCGTTTTTGCAGCTCGGTCAGTTTGGCTTTCAGCCATTCACCTTGAGCGGCAACTTTATCCGCTACCTGGTTGTCTTTGAGATGCTGCAGGGTGGTCAGGCCGGTCGCCATCGCCAATTGGTTACCACGGAAGGTGCCGGTATGGTGGCCAGGCTCCCAGGCGTCAAATTCTCTCTTGATGCCCAATACTGCCAGTGGCAAACCGCCGCCAACGGCTTTGGACATCACAATGATGTCTGGCTCAATACCGGCGTGTTCAAAGGCGAAGAATTTACCTGTGCGGGCAAAACCAGCCTGAACCTCGTCGATGATCAGCAAAATACCGTGTTCCTGAGTGACTTTGCGAATACGCTGCAACCACTCGACAGGGGCCGGGTTAACGCCGCCTTCACCCTGAACGGCTTCAAGAATAACGGCCGCAGGTTTGCGCACGCCGCTTTCGACGTCGTTAATCAGGTTTTCGAAATAGTAAGTCAGTGCTTTAACGCCAGCTTCGCCGCCGATGCCCAATGGGCAACGGTACTCATGCGGGTAAGGCATAAACTGGACTTCCGGCATCATGCCGTTGATCGCTTCTTTCGGTGACAGGTTGCCCGTTACCGCCAGCGCACCGTGCGTCATGCCGTGATAGCCACCGGAGAAGCTGATCACACCAGAACGGCCGGTGTATTTTTTGGCGAGTTTCAGCGCGGCTTCTACCGCATCTGCGCCCGATGGGCCGCAGAACTGCAGGCAATATTCCTGGCCCTGTCCTGGCAATAAAGAGAGTAAATAAGCTGAGAACTCATCTTTCAACGGTGTTGTCAGATCGAGTGTATGTAACGGCAAGCCGCTGGTAATGACATTTTGGATGCTTTGGAGGACGTCAGGATGGTTATGACCCAGAGCCAGCGTACCCGCACCAGCCAGGCAATCAAGATATTGATTATTCTCAACATCCGTGATCCACACGCCTTGGGCTTTCGCAATTGCTAACGGCAATTTGCGGGGGTAACTCCTGACATTCGATTCAAATTCAGCTTGCCTCGCCAAATATGTTTCGTTGTTTACATTTTTTGAACTCACACCTAAATTATCAATACGGACTTTATCCGTCATCATATCTCTCCTACAACTGGGGGTATCGATACCGCCCGAATTGAATTATTGAATGCAACAATTAACTACCGTGAGAAAAACGCGCCCAATATATGGCTTTTTACCCCCCGGCTCAATAGTTATTTGGCCGGTAAAAATTTATTGTTTTTTCGATAAAAATCAACAAATTGCTGCTTTATTGGCCAATAATGACGTATTTTGGGTTCGCTATGATGCTTGACAAGGCACAAAAATCTCCCTCAGAAAAAGTAGGGGTACAGGTCCAATGCATTTATTTTGAAGGTAATTTTCGGGGACGGGTCCCTATTTTACGAAGGGATTTTTGAAGCAACGACTTATTATAAATAATCCGTTGCTTAGACATTAACCCACTTTAGCGAACAGGCCGGGCTTTTTTCCATGATAACCGGACAATTTCCAGGGGCCCGCTGTGGCGAACAGCGAATTTTAGTGTCGTTTAGGCACACTCCCAGTGGGTTACTGTTGCGTGAAGAACGGCGCATGCCTTCGTCAGGATGACCGATTCAAAACAAGAATCCGGAAAAACCTCGAAAAACGTCTAAGCTCAATGCAAATAAGTCATTTAGGGTGCGGTGTTAAGGCAATAAGGCAGCGGCTTGAACCAACATCGCCCAGGAACAGTCATCCGGAGCACAACACATGTTCGAGCCATGTTTTCCAGAGAATGAAGCCGAACGTTTGTCGGTTTTGAACTCGTTGAATGTACTGGACACGAATGCGGTAGAAAAGTTAGACCGCGTTACGCGGTTAGCCGCCAAGTACTTCGGCGTCAGCATTGCCTTAATTTCGTTGATCGATCGTGAGCGTCAATGGTTCCTGTCACGCTTTGGTTTGGATGCCCGCGAAACCCCTCGCAACATCTCATTTTGCGGTCACGCCATTTTGCAACGAGACATGTTGGTCGTGCCCGATACTGCAGCCGATCCCCGGTTCTTTGACAACCCGTTGGTCACCGGTGGGCCAAAGATAGGCTTCTATGCTGGGCAACCCTTGCGTTCACTGGACGGTCTGCCGCTGGGTACACTCTGTATTATTGACGGACACCCTCAGACATTCTCTTCGGAGATGATGCGCGACTTACGCGATTTTGCCGCCGTTATCGAAGAATATCTGCACAGTATTGAGCGTGACATCTATACCGAAAGCCTGAGGTCAAACCTACAGCGTACAGAAGCGTTATTTGAACAAACCTTTTCTCAGGCAGCCGTGGGGATGGCGCTTATCTCACTGGAAGGATACTGGTTGCGCGTCAATCCGCGAATTTGTGAGATGTTGCAGTATTCGGAACGGGAACTGTTGGAGCGTACCTTCCAGGACATCACGCATCGCGATGATCTAAACACCGACCTTGGGTTGTTGAAACAGCTATTAGCCAATGAAATCGACACGTATTCGATGGAGAAGCGCTATATCCGCGCGGACAGCTCAACGATTTGGGTTCAGCTGACCGTTGCGCTCAATCGTTTACCGAACGGAAATCCGCATCACTTTATTTCTGTCATTGTCGATATCAGCGAGCGCAAGGCGGCAGAAGCCGATCTTTATTCACTGCAACATGAACTCGAAGACCGGGTAGAGGCCCGTACTCGGGAACTTAAGGTTGTTGTGACTAAACTCAACCAGGAAATTGCAAATCGAGCGCTCACCGAGCTGCAGCTCAGTACTGAAAAAGAGCGCCTGCGGGCGATTACCGACAATATGCCGGCGTTGGTCAGCCAAATTGATGCCGATGAACGCTATCTTTTTGCTAACAGCGCTTACAAAACCTGGTTTGGTCTGGAAGAAGAACGTCTTAAAGGCATGACCGTGCAAGCCTTTATGGGCGAGAGCGCATATGAAATGGCGAAACCCATGATTGAGCTGGCGCTGCGGGGGCAAACGGTGAGCTTCGAGAATGAACTGCAAACACGCCAGGGCTCGCTGATGATTCACACCACGCTGGTACCCAGTGAAACCCGAGGCTTCTATATTCTATCAATGGATATTACCGAGCTTAAGCGGTTACAACGGCGGTTGGAGTACGATGTCTCTCATGACATGCTGACAGGCTTAACCAATCGGCGCGCTTTTTTACTTCGGTTAGGTGCAACCTTACAAGCGTGCTGCCCACAGCAACAGATGGCGTTGCTGTTTATCGATCTTGATGGTTTTAAAAACCTGAATGACAGTTTTGGTCATGATTTTGGCGATCTTATTCTTAAGACCTTTGCTGATCTGCTCAGTGCCTGTGCAGGTCCCCATCACAGCGTTTCGCGGCTTGCCGGCGACGAGTTTACGGTTATCCTCTGGCCGCTGACGCAACCTCATCAGCAGGTACGCGCCTTTTGCGAGTGTGTATTGGCAGCGTTAGCGGCAACAGAACGGGTCGGCAATCAAAAAGTGTGTCTCTCAGCCAGTATCGGCGCAGCCATATCCCCGGGGGGCAATATTACGGCCGAGGCTCTGCTGACGAGAGCAGACGATGCTATGTATCGTGCGAAATCTGCGGGCAAAGGAACCTATGCAATCCGTGAGTGATGGGGATCAAGCATCACGATCAGAATACCCAATAAAATGGAGCCCTGAGTTTTTGTGTCATTAGGTAGGGAAGTGACAGCCTCTGTCGGTGATGACGAAGCTGTCGATTGAGTGCTAAACGGCGAGCGAATCATAATTTTTGCGGCGGTAATTAATCGCGGACCATGCCCACAGCACCACAAACAGTGCGATGGCGGCGTAACCGACGCGCCCCATATTGTCATTGAGGATCTCAATACCGTGCCACAGGCCGCCTTGTAATCCCAGCTTGTCGGCCAATAAACCCAAACCTTCCAATCCACCAATCACCAGGGCGATGACCACGCTGGTTGCCGTGATGGTCATGTTGTAATACAGCTTGCGGATCGGTTTGTTGAATGCCCAACCATAAGCGCCGACCATCACAAAATTATCCAACGAGTCAATCAGCGCCATGCCACTGGCGAACAGCAATGGGAACACCATGATTGACCAGACTGACATCCCAGAGGTTGCACCGGCTGCGGAGATACCCAGTAAACCGACCTCAGTGGCAGTATCAAATCCTAGGCCAAACAAAAAACCGACCAGATACATATGCCAGCTTTTATTCACCAGATTAAAGGCAAAGCGATACAAACGCGTCATTATGCCGCCAGTGCCGCTCACCAGAAGATCAACATCCTTTTCCCGTAGTGTCTCACCGCGCTTTACCTGGCGGAATATGCGGTAAACATCACGAAAAATCATCCAGTTTAACAACGCCATCGCCAGCAGGAACAAGGAGGAGATCAATGTCCCCAACGTGGCGCCGTATTGATGCAACCAACCTATGCGATCGCCAAAGGCCAATGAAGTGGCGGCAATTGCAATACACGCCAGGATCACGATGCTGGAGTGCCCCAGGGAGAAAAACGCCCCGATGGAAATCGGACGTTGGCCTTGTTGCATCAGTTTACGTGTAACGTTATCTATGGCCGCAATATGATCGGCATCTACGGCATGGCGCAGGCCATACCCATAAGCCAGTATTGCAGCGGCGATCAACGTAGGGTGATGGCTGAAGGCAAAAAAAGCGGCGGCCCAGGCCATCAGGTTCAGGATCACTAACGCCACTAATAACCAAAATGCGCGGGTATGGGTATGGAAAAAAGCAGAGTTTAACATTTTATATCCTGTCAATATGTGAAGAAGAAACCGGGGAGCGCTGGGCACAGGCAACCAGTGCCTGACCAAAGGCCAGCCCGCCGTCACCGGCAGGCAGTTTCTGTGGCAGTAACACCTGCAACGGTGCTAAATGAAACTGCAGCCGTTGGCGCAGTAAACGGTTATGCAGCACGCCGCCGCTTACCGCGACATGCCGAATGCCGTGTTGAGCAGCAAAATGTTTCGCCATATGGGCAAATCCTTGCGCAAGCGCATCATGAAACGCCCAAGCCTGTTGCGGGGCGGGGGCATGCCAGTTCAACCATTGCTGCCAGAACACGGACAAATCCAACTGATGGCCACGAAGCGGCAACGTAACCGGGTGGGCGCAAGGCTCGCTTTGGTGGGCAACTGCCTCAAAAATGCTGGCCGCTTCGCCCTCCCAACTTTGCTGTGCGGGTGCATAGCCCAGCGCCGCTGCCGCGGCATCAAACAAGCGGCCGCAGGAAGAGGCTAAAGGGGCATTAATGCTGGCGTTAATCGCATGCAGCAGCGGTTGCCAAGGGATTGCTAATAACGGCTTAGCCTGAGGATAGCGTTGCCAGTCCGGCACGAAACGCGCAAAGTGCGCGAGCTGATTACGCCAGGGGTGTTGCGCGGCGAGATCGCCACCCGGCAACGCGACGGCTGGCAGCCCCCCCAGATGACGGCACCGACGGTAATCCACTAACAGGCACTCTCCGCCCCATAAGGCACCATCCTGCCCATAACCGAGACCGTCTAGCGCCAGACCGATCACGGCATCGCCGTCTAATTTCCAGTGGTGTTCGGCCAGGCAAGCGGCCAAATGTGCATGATGATGCAACACCGGGATTACCGGCAGCGATTGCTGCGCGGCCCATTGATGGCTGACATAACCGGGGTGTGCGTCACTTGCCAGCCGCTGCGGTTGGCAATGATATAGGCCGATGAAATGTTGCATCGCATGTTGCCACTGTTGCTGGATATCCTCCCGCTCCAACTCGCCAAAATGGGCGCTGAGCATGGCGTTATGTCCGGTTACCAGGCAAAAAGTATTTTTGCGGTCGCCACCTACAGCCAGCAAGGGGGGTTGAGACGGAAAACCGGGCGGTAGCGGCAGGGCATCAGGAACAAATCCGCGCGCCCGGCGTAACATTTCATGGCCATCCGGCAGCAAACGGACGAGAGAGTCGTCCGCCCGTTGCAGGATTTCGCGATCGTGCATGAGCCACAAATCGGCTATTCCAGACAGGTCGGACAACGCCTGCTCATTGGTTAATACCGGCGCATGGCCTGCATTATTGCCAGAGGTCATCACCAGCGGTCTTTGTATTTCTTGCATCAAGAGATGCTGGATCGGATTGGACGGTAACATTAAGCCCACTTCACCCAGTTGTGGGGCAATGGCGGTGGACAGCGGTGCGTTGGCGTGCTGCTTCACCAGCACGATAGGGGCTGCCGGCGAGGTCAATAAGGCCTGTAGCTGTGCCAGGTCAACCCCCGTCGCACAGCGCGCCAGCCAATGGGGATCCGGTAACATCACTGCCAGCGGTTTGCTCGGTCGCCGTTTACGCAGGCGAAGACGTTCGACGGCCTGGGTGTTGGTGGCGTCGCAGGCCAGATGAAAACCGCCCAGGCCTTTGATGGCCACAATGTCCCCGGCAGCCAGGGCAACGGCGGCCTGTTGCAGTGCCGCGTCGCCCCGATGCTGAGGGGCCCCTTGTGCCTCGCAGCAGAACAACGCCGGCCCGCAATCGCCGCAGGCCACCGGCTGAGCATGAAAGCGACGGTTTTGCGGGGAGTGATACTCTCGCTTGCAGCTAGGGCAGAGAACAAATGGTGCCATGCTGGTCGCCGGGCGATCATAAGGCATAGCGCGAATAATGGTAAAACGTGGGCCGCAATGCGTGCAGTTGATAAAAGGATAACGGTAACGCCGATCTTGAGGATCGTTCATTTCCTGCAGGCATTGCGGGCAGGTTGCCGCGTCTGGAACGACATGCGTTGCCAAAGAACCGCATTCGCTGGAACGGATACTGAAGTCGCTGGGCGCGTGTAACCAGGTAAACGGCCATTGCTGGATGCGCTCGATCTGCGCTAAAGGCGGAGCCTGTTGGTGCAATACGTGTAGGAAAACCGCCAGATCAACGGGGTGGAGCAGACGAATTTCAACGCCTGCACTGTCGTTCCAAACCTCGCCGAACACGTTGAGCTGTTTGGCCAGCTGCCAAACAAAAGGTCGGAAGCCGACGCCCTGTACTTTTCCACTGACACGTAGCAGTAATCCGGGATGGGACATTGTTGATTACCTTCTGCGGGGGCTGTTGGTCGGCTCCCGAAAAACCTCTTCCTCAAGGGGGCAGTCATCCACTGCTCCCCCTGACAATCATGGGGCGTTACATCACGTCTTCAGCCGCACGGCGCAGACGGGCTTTCATGTCGCTGTAGCTCTGTTGCGCATAGTTTTCTGCCCAGTTTTGATCGGTGATCGCGTCAAGTTTTACCGCACAGTATTTGGTTTCCGGCGTTTTGGAGATCGGATCCAGATTCTCCTGGGTGAGCTCGTTACAGGCGCCAATCCACCACTGGTAGGTCATATACACCGCCCCCAGATTAATACGTGCGTTATAGTTGGCGCGGCTGATCACCTTGCCGCGGCGTGAACTGACCCACACCAATTGCTGATCGGCAATGCCCAACGCAGTAGCGTCTTGCGGATTGACCTGCACGAACCCGGGTTCATCGGCCAAGGTTTGCAGCGCAGCGCAGTTACCGGTCATTGAACGGCAAGAGTAGTGGCCGACTTCACGCACGGTACACAACACCAGTGGGTAGTCGGCATCTGGGATTTCCGCGGGTGCACGCCATGCAGTGGCAAATAATTGGCCTTTACCGGATGGCGTGGTGAACTGGTTGCCTTGATACAGATAAGGCGTTCCCTGACTTTCCAACGTGGTACAAGGCCATTGCACATGGCCAAGCTCGCCCATTTTTTCGTACGTGGCACCGTAAAACAGCGGGCAGAGTTCACGCATTTCGTCCCAAATCTGCTGGTTATCATCGTAATGCATCGGATAACCCATTTCGGTGGCCAGCAAACTGATGATTTCCCAATCCCGTTTGACGTTGTATTGCGGCTCGATGGCTTTCTCGAAACGTTGGAACCCGCGATCGGCGCAGGAGAATACGCCGCCATGCTCACCCCACGAGGTGGACGGTAAAATCACATCGGCCTGCTCGGCGGTTTTGGTCATGAAGATGTCTTGCACCACCACAAAGTCCAGCCGCTCGAACGCGCCACGTACCAGGCTGAGGTCGGCTTCTGTCTGCAGCGGGTCTTCACCCATGATGTAGTAGGCTTTCACTTTGCCTTCATGGACCAAATGCGGGATTTCGGTAATGCGATAACCGACGTTGGGATCCATCCTGGCGGCGTCAATGCCCCAGGCCGCGGCGAATTTGGCACGGACGTCCGCGTCAGTTACGGCTTGATAGCCAGGGAACTCATTGGGCAGTACGCCCATGTCACAGGCACCCTGAACGTTGTTCTGCCCGCGCACCGGCCCGACGCCCACGTTGGCTCGACCCAGATTGCCGGTAAGCAGCGCCAAGCTGGCGAGGCCTTTGACCACATCGACGGCCTGACCGAATTGCGTCACGCCCATCCCCCACATAATGGTAGCGGAAGGGGCACTGGCGTAGGTTCGCATTGCCTGACGGATCTGCTGGGCGGTGACGCCGGTGAGGTGTTCGACCGCCTCTGGGGCGTAGTCCGCCAACTGTTGACGGTAAGCTTCAAATCCCTCGGTGTATTTGGCCACGTAGTCGCGGTCATACAGATTTTCTTCAATCAATACATAGGCGAAGGCATTCACCAACGCCATGTTGCAGCCGTTCTTGATTTGCAAATGCTGATCTGCGATACGTGCGGTTTCAATACGGCGCGGGTCGCACACAACAATTTGCGCCCCTTTTTCTTTGGCCTTCAGCACCCGGCGCGCCACGATAGGGTGTGAATCGGCACAGTTATAACCAATGATCAGCAGACATTTGGAGTTTTCGATATCTCCTATGGAGTTGCTCATCGCGCCGTTACCCAGCGTAGCCTGCAAGCCTGCTACCGAAGGGCCGTGGCAGACACGGGCGCAACAGTCGACGTTGTTGGTGCCGATAACTGCACGGGCGAATTTCTGCATGACGTAGTTGGTTTCATTGCCCGTTCCGCGTGATGAACCGGTATGCATGATCGCACTGGCACCGTGCTTATCTTTGATCTGTTGTAGCCGTTGCGCGGTATAACGAATCGCCTCATCCCAGCTGACCGCCTCAAACTTGCCGCCTTTCTCTCGGCGAATCAGTGGCTGGCTCAGGCGAGGGGTCAAGAGTTTGGTATCGTTGAGAAAGTCCCAGCCGTAATACCCTTTCAAGCACAGCTCACCTTGATTGGTCACGCCGTCAGCTGCCTCGGCGCGGATGATTTTTCCGTTGTCGACCACCAGTTTCATTTTGCAACCTGCACCGCAGTAGGGGCAGACGGTTGTGATTTTTTTCATCGGTTCAATTCCTAAAACAGTGACGACATAGTGTCGAGAGCAGCGCGACGACGTTTCTCGGCGTTCATTTCCTGCAGCATATTGCGATCAACGCAGTGCAACGCATTGGTTGGACAGGTTTCCATGCAGGCAGGGCCGCTATCTCGCCCGATGCACAGGTCGCATTTGTGGGCTTCGGCTTTTTCCGTCGTCGCACTCATCATGGCGCCGTTTTGGCGGATAACCGGGCGGGTGAGCACCTCCATTGCGCCGTAAGGGCAAGCGACAACGCAGGTTTTGCAGCCGATGCAGCGTTCTTGCATGACCAGTACCATGCCGTTGGTGCGGCTGATGGCACCATTGGGGCAAACGTTGGAGCACGGTGCGTCTTCACACTGGCGACACAGTACGGCGGTACTGACGTTGACGCCTTTGATCACATGCAAGCGCGGGGCGAAGCTGGCGGCATTTAGCGCTGAGATATCCTGGCTTTCACTGTGCGCGATCACACAGGCGATCTCGCAGGTACGGCAGCCGATACATTTTTTAGGATCGGCGATGATAAACCGGTTCATCAATAACTCCTGGATTACCCTTCATTTTGGTCAGGCAGTAGAAACATCGTGCCTTCGTTTAGGCATAAAGCATGCCAATAATTAAAATTCTTTAAAAACATGCAATTAGTGAATTTTGACGACATGGACGGCGGCATATCGACATAAATGACGATATCGCGTCAGACATTCGTCACCACCAGTTGCGGATAGCCGCCCTGGTGTGGCCAGGCATGCAGCCGCTGGTGCAGCGTGGTCACCGCCTGTTGCACTGCCGCGCCGATGGGGTAGTAAAACGCCACCACTTCAGGTTGGATGCCGATAAATGTAATGTCAGGGATATCTTCACGCAGTTGGTCGATCAGGAAATTGAGCGGGAGGTTATGCGTGGTCATGATGAACATGGCGGCAATGTCTTGCTCGTCGATCACTCGGGTTTCTCCCGGATCCAGTCCCATATCGGTGGCATCGACAATCACCAATCGGTCAGGACGCAGCTCGCGGATATGACCGATGTCATTTTCCGGCGCTGCGCCGCCGTCAATCACCGTCCAACCTGCAGGCGGGTGGTTGCCACACAATTGCGCCAACAGCGGCCCGGCGCCGTCATCACCCATCATGCAGTTACCTACACACAACAGAACATCAGTCATCATGCCTCCGAACCATCAGATAAATGGCAGGCTCGTTTTCGATCGATTGCAGCAGGGCGATCAGCCGTTGGCTCCAGTCTTGCTGCTCTGCATTCATCTTCGGAGCAGCGGCATCCAAGGCAAGGGCTAACAGGTGGGTGTGACTGTTGTCGATACAGATTTCACCAAAGCGATCGACACCTTCCAGTTTGCGCCGTGCGGTACTGCCAGCCGGCAGTTGGGCCACCCACGCGTGGAAACCGGCTAACGGGCAACGGAGTTTGGCTTCCAGACAGTCAATCACCCCCAAATGGTGACCAATGGCCAGGCTGTAATAGATCACCTCTTGTGCTTTTGGCGGGGCTTTTTTCTCCTGCACAAATTTGCGGCTCAGGGAGTAAAAGACCACCTGGGCCTGAGAACCGGTCATAGTCGTAACTCCCCACGCAGCACCCGTTGATAAAGACTGAGCAGGTTGCCGACAATTTCGTTCAGGCGCAGGTCGTCTTGCTGTTGCAGGTATGCGGTAACCCGTTGTTCGACTGGGAGCGCGCTGTCTGTCACCAGCAATTGCATAAAGTGGTCGGCGATTTGGCGTCCATAGCGGTAACCGGCCATCCGCCGCGCCTCCCGATCCAGCAACACTCGCAGTGGTTGAGGCAGTTCAGGGTGCAGCAAGCGTGTCGCTTCCCCCTGAGTTTCATCATGCTGACGGCCTTTGATTTTCTGATCCAACAGACCGAGCGCCATGGCGAAACCGTAAATGGTTGCCGCGGGCGTTGGCGGGCAACCGGGGATATAAACGTCGACCGGTACGATGCGGTCGGTGCCGCCCCATACGCAGTAGAGATCGTGGAAAATACCGCCGCTGTTACCACAGGCACCGTAAGAAATGCTGATTTTCGGATCGGGCGAGGCCTGCCAGGCGCGAATCGCAGGAATGCGCATGGCCCGCGTCACCGCGCCGGTAAACAGCAGAATGTCGGCATGGCGTGGTGAAGGAACCACTTTAATACCAAAGCGCTCAGCGTCGAATAGGGGTGAAATGGCAGCGAAAATCTCAATTTCACACCCATTGCAGCCGCCGCAATCCACCCGGTAAACGTAAGCTGAACGGCGGATATCCTTTAGCAAGGTGGATTTCAATTTGGCGATACTGTCGTCGAGAGTGATTGGCACAGGCAGGCCATTCTCATCGCGTGGACCAATCAGCGGCTGATTCATGACATGACCTCCCGGGTCAAATGACGGCCAACGTCAATACGATCGGCCTGGGTCAGGTTTTGCTGTTGTTTGCAGGCCGGGCAGGTTTCAAACTGCTGGCGACGGGCGGCTATTTCTGTACTGCTCACCCCAAGCAGCGCAATGGCATAATCAATCTCCTTTTGCGATGCATACGGCTTGCCGCATTGCCGACAATGGCAGATAGCGAAGTCGGCGTGTTCGTACAAATCCTCTTTACGCCACACCGCCAATTCGAACTGCTGCGAAAGCCGGATAGCCGCGGTCGGACAGACCTCTTCGCAGCGCGCACAGAAGATGCAACGCCCAAGAAACAGCTGCCAACGCACCGTGCCGCTGGTCAGATCGGTTGACATGGACAACGCATTAGACGGACAGGCGTTAGCGCAAGCCCCGCAGGCAATGCATTGCTGCGGGGTGTATTCAGGTTTGCCGCGGAAGTTTGGGTCGATGGTCAACGGCTGGGCCGGGTAGGCAAGGGTAGCGGGACCGGTTTTCAGTACTTTTTTAATCAATTTCAGCATGATGGGCTCCGGTTAGAACGGTTTGTTTTTCCGTTCGATGCCATAACGCTCAATCTCTTTGTACGGCACGATGACGGACTGACGTTTACGCACGTCGACGATGGTCATGCGATCGGTACAGGAGTAGCAAGGATCCAGGCTGCCGATGATCAGTGGGGCGTCAGAAACGGTATTGCCGCGCAGCATGTAACGTAGGGTGGGCCAATTGGCATAGGTCGCGGCACGGCAGCGCCAGCGGAATAATTTTTGGTTATCGCCGGTCATGCTCCAGTGGATGTCATCGCCACGCGGCGCTTCGGCAAAGCCCAGGGCAAAGCGGTGGGGGACATAGGTGAACCCGTCCACCGCCAAGGGGCCGGTTGGTAGGTTTTGCAGACCAAATTCGATGATGCCAAGCGAGTTGAAGACCTCGTGAATGCGTACCTTGAGCCGTGAATAGACATCACAGCCGTCCTCCACGCACAATTCCACCGGCAGTTTGGCATAGCCGGCAAAGGGATGTTCGAGGCGAGTATCGCGACGGTGACCGCTGCCACGGATCATCGGGCCTACGTTGCTGTAGTCACGAGCGACCTGAGGATCAAGACGGCCAACGCCTCGGCTACGTTGTTCAGTATTTGGCGTACTGAGCAAGATATCGACCAAATCCACCAATTCACTGCGCATTTGCGCCGCCAGCCGTAAGGTTTGCAACATGTCGTCTTTTAAAATATCGCGACGGATGCCGCCAATCAGGTTCAAGCCGTAGGTTTTACGCGCACCGGTCAGTATCTCGGCCATTTTCATTGACTGTTCGCGTACCCGGAAGAACTGCATAAAACCAGAGTCAAAACCGACAAAGTGGCAGGCCAGCCCCAAATTCAGAAGATGGCTGTGCAAGCGCTCCACCTCCAGCAGGATCGACCGGATCATCTGGGCGCGTTCCGGTACCTGAATACCCATCGCGTTCTCTACCGAACTGGTGTAGGCCACGCTGTGGGTAAAACCGCAAATGCCGCACACCCGGTCTGACAGGAAAGTCACTTCGTTGTAACCCATGCGGGTTTCGGCCAATTTCTCCATCCCACGGTGTACGTAGAACAGACGGTAATCGGCATCGATGATGTCTTCACCGTCGACGAACAGCCGAAAATGGCCGGGTTCATCCGAGGTGATATGCAAAGGGCCGATCGGCACCACGTTGGCTTTGGCACCTGCCAGGCTCTCAAACGGGTAGGTTTCCACGTCGGTGGTGGGCGCGGGGCGCTGGCGATAGTCCATGGCGTCTTTGCGCAGCGGATAGAGATCGTCCGGCCAGTCGTCCGGCAGGACCAGTCTGCGCTCATCCGGCAGGCCTATTGGGCGCAGGCCGTACATGTCGCGCACTTCGCGCTCTCCCCAGACCGCCGCAGGAACCCGTGGTGTCACAGAAGGGAACTCCAGTGTCTGGGCGTCTACCTCGGCCCGTACCGTGATCCAGCATGGGGTGTCTTTTTCCATCGACAGCACGTAATACAACGCGTAATTACCGCACAGCGTACGTTCGTCGTTGCCAAACAGCACTGACAACCAGCCGCCTTGCTGGTAGTACAGCCATTCCACCACGTCCGGCAGTGCGTTGAGTTTCACGGTGACCGTCAACTGATCGGCCGTTTGCCACTCGGCAGCCAGCATGGCAGCAGGGAAATGTTGCTGCAATGCCGCCAGGTAGTGTTGGCCTTGATGTTCGTTAGTCATTATTGCCTCTGTCATGATTCATTCAGTTGACGACCAGCCAGGAAACCAGCGCCAGAAATGCCAGTCCAAAACCCGTCCAGGTGGTATAAGCGGTTTTCAAGAAACGCAAACGCGCCACGCTGTTTTCGATAACCGCAATCAGTGCCACAGCACACAGCAATTTGAGCAGCGCCAGTACCAGCCCAATCAACAGTTGCGAAGCGGTGAGTTCCGCTGCTTGTCCCCAGGGGAGGAAAACACCGAGGAACAGCTGTAGCACCACCAGTTGTTTAAGGCTGATGCCCCATTTCACAATGCCGAGTTCAACACCGGAATATTCCGTCAGCGGGCCTTCCTGCAGCTCTTGTTCCGCTTCAGCCATATCGAACGGCAATTTTCCCATTTCAATGTAGGTCGCGAATGCACAGGCCAAGCCGGCCAACAACAGGGGTAGCCCGGCGTGATGCGGCAAAGCCAACATGCTCTGCGCTATCGCGCTAAGTTGGGTGGAGCCCCCAACCAATGCCGCTACCCATAAACCGAGCAACAAAATGGGTTCAACCAAAATGCCTAACACGGCTTCCCGGCTGGCACCGATAGCAGTAAAGGTGCTGCCGGTATCCAGCCCGGCAATGGCAAACACAAAGCGCACCGCGGCAAACAGATAGATCAGCGTGATCACGTCGCCAATAGCGGGCAGTGGTGATGTCGTGGTCAGCATTGGCAGCGCACAGGAGATGGCCAGCAAGGTGCCGGTCAGCAAATACGGCATGGCATGAAAGGCCAGGCCGGACGCTGCCGGTGCTATGCTCTGGCGCTTGAGTAATTTGGCGATGTCCCGGTATTCCTGTAAGACACCGGGACCGCAACGGCTATGGATACGCGCACGCAGTACTCGACTGATTCCGGCAAACAGCGGGGAAATAGCCAGTAACAGCAGCGCTTGCACCAGACCAAGTAACAGGCTGGGATAAGTCATTTCATCTCCTCAGGCAAAAACCACGACCAACAGCGTCGCAAGCTCCACTGCAGCCAGGCCACGGCAGAAAGTAACGAATTTGTTACGGTGTAACTGATCGCTTATCGTTTTCGGCACCCAGCGGCGCAGTTGATAGAGCGGGGCAAACATCACCCGCAGCGGTTGAGCAAATCCGGTGGCCGTGATCACCATGGCATCCTCATGCCCATAACCACAGGCCCAGGCTTGACCCTGTGTGCGACGAGGCTGGCGACGAGTCTGGTAACGTGCCGCAATCAGCAACGGCAACAACGGCATTGCCAGCAATAAAATGGCGATCAGCGGAGTGGAAACCAGCGTCTCTGTTACGGAGGCGCTGTGTTCTGGCATAGTGCCAATCAAGCGGGTAAACAGCGGGACAATCCAGAGCGCCCCCAGGCCGCATAGCAAACACAGTAATGCAGGCACGACATGGCTTAGCGTCAGCCACACGTTGGCCTGAACAGCATTCGCGGCAGCGTCGCTGCGCGGATCTCCCAGGCAAGCCACACCAAACACCTTGCTGACGCACATCACCGCAAGTGCGCCGGTGAGGGCTAACGCCACCGCCAGCAGCGGACCCACCAGATGCCCGATAAAGCCCGGTGCGGCGCTGAAACGGAAAAGCCCTTGGTAGATCAACCATTCACTGGCGAAACCGTTCAGGGGTGGCAACGCCGCCATCGACACCAGACCAATCAAGAGAGAAACGGCGGTCCAGGGCATCAGCCGGGCTAAGCCCCCCATTTTTTCCATGTCTTTCAGGCCGGTTTGTTGCTCAATAGCGCCTGCAGCCAGTAACAATGCACTTTTGAACAGGCTGTGATTGAGCAAGTGGAACAAGCCCCCCACCAAAGCAAACGCCGTCAACAGAGGCTGTTGCAGTGCCATGCCGACCATAGCGCCACCAATCCCCAGCAGAATGATGCCGATGTTCTCGAGCGTGTGATAAGCCAATAAGCGACGCAAATCGTGTTCCATCAACGCATACAGCCCGCCAAAAAACGCGGTCCCGGCAGCAAGCAGCAACACCAGCAAGCCCCACCACAGTGGCGGGGTGCCCAACAGATCCAACCCGACTTTCAAAATACCCAGCAAACCGACTTTCATCAGCGCGCAGGAAAACAACGTGGCGGCAGAGGCAGGCGAGCTGCTATGGGATTGAGGTACCCAGGCATGTAACGGTATCACTCCGGCAAAGATGCCAAACCCGGCAAGTGCCAACAGGAACACGCCATTACGCAGTGCGTCTGGCAATGGCGTAGCGCGAATTACGCTAAATACCGAACTGTGGCTATGGGCATAAATCAGGGTGAACGCGATAACCAATAGCAGCGAGCCTAATCGCATCAGTAAGAACTGGTTATGCCCGGCACGCAGGCTTTTGGCTCCCGGGGAATGGGCAACCAGAAAGTAGCCGCACAACGCCGCCAGTTCCAACAGTAAAAGCAGAGCAATGGCATTATCAGCCATCACTGCGGCGCTTAATGCCGCCAACATCAGATTGGTCAGCCCGCCAATTCGTCCACGCGCGCGCGGGTTTAACCTGTGTATGTACCCCGCGTGATATAGCGCGGTAAAGACACCGCTAAGGGCAATCACCAGCAGTAGCAGTGCGTTAGGGCCACTGATTTCCACGGCATAATGCAGCCAGGGTAATCGGGCGCTGTGCAGTGGCGTAAACAACATGGATAAGGCCGCCAACAATGCAGCGAGAGCGCACAACAAAGTGCCGCCACTGAGCGGCCTGCTAACCGATGCCCAGGGCGAGGTTAGCCAGCTCAACAACGCACAAAGCACGTATCCCCCTAATGCCAATGTCAGTAGCAACAATGGATCGGGCGCAATGGTATACATCATCAATTCGGCTCCTTGCGGAAGTCAGGGGCAGCAACGAACGGCAACTCGGCGCTGAGTGCCTGCATGGCGTTACGTCTTTTTTGTTCGCTCGCGAGTCGCACGTCACGGTCAGTCACCAAGCGGATGGCCTGAGTGGGGCAAGTGCGGATACACGCGGGGCCATCTGCGCTGAAATCGCAGAGATCGCACTTCACCGCCACAGCCCGGACGCCGGGCAGGCAGTCAAGAAAAGCGCTAATGGGGCGCGGCGCTGTGGCAGCGGGTAGCGCAAGCGGCGTATTGCAATCTGCAGGTATCGCCAGCGGGGTACTACCACCAAAACCAATAGCCCCGAATGGGCAGGCAATGCCGCAAAGCTTGCAACTGATACACAGGCTTTCGTTCAGTGAGATGGCGTCATCCTGATGGCGAATCGCGTTGACTGGGCAGACTTGTGCACAGGGCGCATCTTCGCATTGATGACACATCACGGGGGCCGAATCGCGGGCACTGCGTATTACCTGCAAGCGGGGTAATGCCTGCAAGCCGTATTGCCGGTGTTCCGCAGAGCAACTTGCCATACAGGTATTGCAGCCAATACACAATTTAGGGTCCGCAATAATAAAGCGGTTCATGCACACTCCTTGCTTCGTCATTTATGACGACATCGTCAGTAAAAAATGACGTTTCGACAGTTTTCCGTCAGTGATTAACGCCGACAGTCAGACGGGTAAGGTTATTTTCTTCAGTGCGTCATGAATGGCACATCCATCATGAAGGGAGTCGAACAGGCATTGATAAATAATGGCGATCTTATCCAGATAATGTTCAAAGACTGCCTGTGTATCACGATTGTTTATTATTTCGTCGACATTGCCGTTTTCATCCAGGGTAGCATGTGCAAAAGCGGCAAAATTCTCCGGTTCATGCGCCGTCGCCAAATTAATGCGGTAGCAAATGTCTCGGCTGTAAAATCCCTCACTTAATTGAATACTAACGGTAAAGTGGTTGAACAAGACAAAGCGTAGGTCGTCCTCCTTTCCGTAGGTAAACTGATGATTAATCTTCTTTTTAGTGGTGGTGACCGCTTTAATTAATGTGCTGTGATAGGTTTGCCATTGCGCCATCAGGCGGTTGCTTTTGCTGGCGATATAATCGGCCTGGCTGGTTACTTCACTGATTGTACTCATTGTCCTCACTCAACATTAATGGTCATTGTCGAAATAGCTCTGGGTCAACGAGTTAAAGCATAAAGTGTGCCAAAGCTTCGATTCATTCATTTATCCCTTTAACTTCAACCTGTAGCGTTAAATTAAATACCCGGTCTTTCAGAGGAGGGTTTATGTAATTGCTGCCGATGACATGACGATCGACAAATATGTCAATTTCGGTTTGGCATCATATTTGCAATGTTATTACTACGACGCGTTTTATCACCCTTGGCGGAGGCCGGATGCACGAAATAACCTTGTGCCAACAGGCGATGGAAATAATGCAGCAACAGGCTCGCCAGCATCATGCGCAACGTATTACTGCGGTGTGGTTCGAAATTGGCGCATTTTCTTGCGTGGAAGCGGAGTCTTTGCGCTTCTGTTTCGACATGGTGTGTCGAGACACCTTGGCTGAAGGCTGCGAGTTGCATCTGATAGAGCAACGTGCGCAGTCCTGGTGTCATGACTGCCAGCGCGATGTCCAGTTGCTGATGCCACAGGTCTTGGTCTGCCCGCACTGTGCCGGGCGAAACCTGCGTGTGGCGGCCGATGATGGCTTACACATAAAGCGCCTGGAAATTGAATAGACAACATGCCCAAAGAAGAGAAAGGGTCTAGGAGGACGAACATGTGCAGTACCTGCGGTTGTGCCCACGGTGAACTGACGATTGAAGGGGAAGTAAAAGTCCCATTCCGTCCGCAACGGAATAGGCAAGGCGATTTGCATTATGGCTTGGGGCTGGCAGGCACCCATGCGCCGGGCATCAGCCAGCGCCGCATGCTGGAAATCGAAACCCGGGTGTTGGATAAAAATGATCGCCTGGCAGAGCGTAATCGTCAGTATTTCACCGAACAACATATCCTGGCGTTGAATCTGGTTTCCAGCCCCGGATCAGGCAAAACCACACTGCTGACAGAAACGTTGTTGCGGCTACGTGGCCATCATACTTGCGCGGTGGTGGAGGGAGACCAGCAAACGACCAACGATGCTGAACGCATTCGCGCGACCGGCGTCCCGGCAATTCAGGTCAATACCGGCAAAGGCTGTCATCTGGACGCACAAATGGTGCATGAAGCCACCCAGCGTTTAGGGTTGAAACCCGGCAGCCTGCTGTTTATCGAAAACGTCGGTAACCTGGTTTGTCCGGCCAGTTTTGATCTTGGCGAACGCCATAAGGTGGCAGTGCTCTCGGTTACCGAAGGGGAAGACAAACCCCTCAAGTACCCGCATATGTTTGCCGCCGCACGTTTGATGATCGTGAACAAAATCGATCTGCTGCCGTATTTGAAATTCGATTTGGCGGCCTGTATCGACAATGCCCGTCAGGTCAATCCCGCCATTGAGGTGATAACCCTGTCGGCAACCCACGGTGAAGGGATGGAACACTGGCTGGCTTGGCTGGAGAAAGAGTTATGTGTATAGGCATTCCCGGGCAAATCGTGGTGTTGGATGAAAACCAGCCCCAACATGCCTGGGCCGACGTCTGCGGTGTGCAGCGTGAAGTGAATATTGCGTTGGTACGTAAAGATGATGAACCCAGAGAAGCGATGATCGGCTGCTGGGTATTGATCCACGTAGGGTTCGCGATGAGCCGACTTGATCGGCACGAAGCCGAAGAGATGTTGGCGGCGCTGCACGCGATGGGCGAAGTAGAAGAGGATGTGGCGCTGTTTTTAGCGGGGGAAGGCCAGCATGCATTACGTTGACGAATTCCGCGATCCGCACCGGGTAAAATCGCTGCTTCAGCATATCAGGCACCGCGCTGCCCAGTTGTCTTTTACCACCGAACGACCGCTGCAAATCATGGAAGTGTGTGGGGGACATACTCACGCCATTTTCCGTTTTGGCCTGGATAAGTTGCTACCGCCCAACATTGAGTTTATCCACGGCCCGGGTTGCCCGGTGTGCGTGTTGCCGATGGGGCGCATAGACGCCTGCTGTGAAATCGCCGAGCACCCGGAGGTCATCTTTTGCACCTTCGGCGATGCGCTACGGGTACCGGGCAAACAGGGTTCATTGTTGCAGGCCCGTGAACGCGGGGCCGATGTACGGGTGGTTTACTCCCCATTGGATGCACTGGCACTGGCAAGACAAAACGCACACCGGCAGGTGGTGTTCTTTGCCCTTGGTTTTGAAACCACCATGCCGGTTACGGCGATAACCCTGCAGCAGGCCCGACAGGAAGGCCAACGCAACTTTAGCGTATTTTGCCAGCACATCAGCCTGATCCCGACGCTACGCAGCCTGTTGCAACAGCCAGATGTGCGTATCGACGGTTTTCTGGCACCCGGCCATGTCAGCATGGTGATCGGTACCGAACCTTACGGTTTTATCAGCCAGCAGTACCGCAAACCATTGGTCGTGGCCGGTTTTGAACCGCTGGATATCTTGCAGGGAGTAATGATGCTGGTTGAGCAATTCCTTCAACAGCAGAGCCGGACCGAAAATCAATACCGACGCGTGGTGCCGGAGCAAGGAAACCCGCTGGCTCAGCAAGCTATGAGTGAAGTGTTTGTGCTGGGTGGTGGGAGTGAATGGCGAGGCCTTGGCACCATTGCCAATTCCGGCATTGCCTTAACCCCCGTCTATAGCGCCTTTGATGCAGAGCGCCGTTTTCAACCGCAATATCGGCAGGTGGCAGATGATCCTCATGCCCGCTGCGGGGATGTGCTCACCGGGCGTTGCAAACCGCGGGATTGCCCCATGTTTGGCCGCGGCTGTACACCACAAAATGCTTTTGGTGCCCTGATGGTGTCTTCAGAAGGTGCCTGCGCCGCTTGGTATCAATACCGCCGTGAAACAGAGGAGACTCCGGCATGAATAACGTCATTACTCTGGCTCACGGTAGCGGCGGCACAGCGATGCAGCAGTTATTGGATACGCTTTTCCTGCCCGCCTTCGCCAACCCGCTATTGGATCAGCGTGAAGATCAGGCTCGGCTAAGTCTGGCGGGGTTAACGCAGCAGGGCGATCGACTGGCGTTTACCACCGACAGCTACGTCATTGATCCTATTTTCTTTCCGGGTGGGGATATCGGCAAACTGGCCGTCTGCGGCACGGCGAACGATCTGGCGGTGAGCGGCGCCCAGCCAGGCTATCTTTCCTGCGGTTTTATCCTCGAAGAGGGCTTACCCCTGGTCGATTTACAGCGGGTGGTTGCTTCTATGGCCGCGACCGCTCAGCAGGCCGGTATGCGTATCGTGACCGGGGATACTAAGGTGGTGCAACGTGGCGCTGCTGACAAAGTGTTTATCAATACTGCCGGTATCGGCGTGATCCCGAACGATCTGAATTGGGCTGCTCAAAATATCCAGGCAGGAGACGTCATCATTGTTAGCGGCACGTTAGGTGACCATGGGGCGACTATCCTCAATTTGCGGGAAAATCTGGGAATGTCGTTGGATGTTATCAGCGATTGTGCCGTGTTAACCCCTTTAATCTCACCGCTGCGCGCCATCAATGGCGTGCGGGCACTCCGTGATGCTACCCGCGGCGGCGTGAACGCCATTCTGCATGAGTTTGCTCGTGCAGCACATGTCGGTATTGAGGTTGAAGAGCGTCTCTTGCCGGTAGCCCCGGCGGTGCGAGGGATCTGTGAATTGCTGGGGCTGGACGCTATCAATTTTGCCAATGAGGGAAAACTGGTCGTGGTTGCCGCGCCAGAGGCTGAACACGCGGTTCTGACCGCATTGCAGGCGCATCCCTTGGGCACCGCCGCGGCGGTAATTGGCCGTGTGACAGGTGGGCGGCAAGTGAGGATGCAGGGTGCTTACGGCATCAGCCGTTTACTGGATTTGCCCCATGCCGAACCTTTGCCGCGCATTTGTTGATCCTGTCGGGGGAGAACGCCGTCGCTCAGCGTTACACTTTGCGACGTGACTCACACAAATCATCATCGCGACTCAGGCAAGTGATAAACAATGTCGAATGCACAATTAGAAAAACAAGCGCTACTTGAAATTACCCGCACGTTACTCAGTCAACACAGCTTCACTGATTTACTGATGCAATTGCGTCAGGTGTTACAGCGCCTGCAGTTGGCGGAACATGTGACGCTGGTGTTGTTTGATCCGCACAGTGAGCGGGTGAGTTTTTACGGTTTGGATGCCCGTCGGCAACCGCTGAACTACCAGGATGAGACTCTGTTGGCCAATGGGCCGGTCAGTCGGCTACGGCAGAGTCCCTTACCGCAGTGTTGGCAGAGCGATGATCTACACGCCCGTTACCCGCAAATCGGCGCACTGGCGCTGTATCCCCCCTTTAGCCAGTACTGTCTGATGCCGCTGCATGCAGGCGGTACCCTCATCGGCGGGTGTGAACTGCTGCACGCTAATCCACAGCCTTTCAGTGATAGCAGTCTGGTGCAACTGCAGACACTGATGGAGTTGGTTGCACTGGCAACTGAGCAGCTCACGTTACGCAGAGAAGCGGAAGCGCAGCAACGTCAGTTACGCCATGAGCGAGATGACTACCGTATTTTGGTCGACGTCACCAACGCAGTGCTGTCGAAGCTTGATCTGGACGATTTGATCGGCGAGATCTCCACGGAAATTCACCGCTTTTTCAAAATTGATGCCATCAGTATGGTGCTGTACGCAGATAAAACAGAACAGGTAACCATTTACTCCACCCATTATTTGCAAGACGACGTCGTTGAACGGCAGCAATACAGCGTCCCATTGGCAGGCACGTTATCGGAACAGGTAATGCAAAGTGGCGAAATGCTGCTGTTGAATCTGAGGCATTCCGATCGCCTGGCGGCGTATGAACGCCAGCTGTTCGATCTGTGGCATGACCAAATTCAAACGCTCTGCGTGCTGCCATTGGTGTTTGGCAAAAAGACCCTGGGCGTTCTGAAACTGGCGCAGTGTCAACCGGACAATTTTAACGCTGCCAATTTGCGGGTGTTGCAACAGATTGCCGAACGTATTGCTATTGCGGTTGATAACGCACTGGCGTACCAGGAGATCAACCGGCTTAAAGAGAGCCTGGTGCATGAAAACCTCTATCTGACCGAGCAGATTAACGGCAACAACCCGGATTTCGGTGAGATTGTCGGACGCAGCGTCGTAATGTCTGCGGTGCTAAAACAGGTCGAAATGGTGGCTAAAAGCGACTGTTCGGTGTTGATCCTGGGTGAAACCGGCACCGGTAAAGAACTTATCGCTCGCGCTATCCACAATTTGAGCGAGCGTCGCGACCAACGCATGGTGAAAATGAATTGTGCCGTGATGCCAACAGGGTTGCTGGAAAGTGATCTGTTCGGCCATGAAAAGGGCTCGTTCACGGGAGCGACGAACCAACGAATGGGGCGTTTTGAACTGGCGGACAAAGGCACCTTGTTTCTGGATGAAGTCGGTGAAATTCCCGTTGAGCTGCAACCTAAGTTACTGCGGGTATTGCAGGAAAGGGAGTTTGAGCGAGTAGGTGGCAACAAAGTGATTTCGGTCGATGTGCGTTTGATTGCGGCAACCAACCGTGATTTGCAGCAAATGGTGGCCGACCGCGAATTCCGTAGCGATCTTTTCTACCGACTGAACGTGTTCCCTATCGTTATTCCCCCGCTTCGGGAACGGCCCGAAGACATTCCCCAATTGGTGAAATTCCTGACCTATAAAATCGCGCGTCGGATGAAACGCACGATCGATAGCATTCCAGCGGAGACGCTGCGTTTGCTGAGCCAAATGCCGTGGCCAGGTAATGTGCGCGAGCTGGAGAATGTCATCGAGCGCGCGGTGTTACTGACGCACGGCACGGTGCTTAATCTGCAACTGCCGGAAATTCAGTATCCCGTGCCTTCGATGGCGTTACCCATCCCTACGCCGGAACCCAGTCAGCCTGGAGAAGACGAGCGTCAGCGGATTATCCGCGTGCTGAAGGAAACCAATGGCGTGGTCGCCGGCCCGCGGGGCGCTGCGCAGCGATTGGGTCTGAAGCGAACCACATTGCTTTCACGGATGAAAAAATGGGGCATTTTGGTCAAGTAAGGGGGAGGTAAATAAAAGGCCAGAGCCCGGTTGAATATCGGACTCTGGCCACGTCATGCACTTACCCTTGGCCGTTCAGTTTTGTTTCCTCGGGCCTTTGCTTGCGCAGTAAATGCAACAGTAAGGACACGCGTCGCTCTGTCCGTTCCGGGCTATCCGGTGGCAAGTTATAACGTAAGCTATAACGCTCGTTTTTCTCATTGACGAATTCGATGAGAAGCACGGGGACCGAAGCCCCGACGACGTGTTGATAGTTCAATGAGATAGATGACAGGTCTCTTTTCATGAAAATACCCATGATCCATCAGCTCACAACGAGGGGGCGACGAGTTGACACAGCAATCCGTCCGATACCAAAGCTCAGTGCGGCACCCAATAACAGTATCAGTAAGGAACTCCATGCGGCACGGGACACTTGCTTGGCCGCCACGTCCGCAGCTTCACGCGCTTTCTGCTCAGCCTGAGCCTTAAGTTTTTCGACTTTTTGCACCGCCTGCTGATATGCCTGGGCGTAATTATCAACGATTTGAGTCGCTTCGGCGCGGCTCTTACCGGTACGTGCAGCAACGATGTTCACCAACGCATCTTTATCCGCCGCGTTCAAAGCAGGTTCGCCGGATTGTTTAACGCGTTCGAACCATTGTTTAAGCTCTGTCGCCGCCTGCGCTGGATCGGTGGTGGCATCAGTGGCTGATTGCTTGCCGTCCGTTGCTGCCTGTTCGGTTTTTTGCGTCAGCGTCGATGGATCTAATTCAGGCTTACCTGTTTGCTTGAGTGTGGTGGTCAACTGATCCTCCAAATCCCCCCAGTCCAGGCTAATACCTTTCTTATCAAGTTGCTGCTTGACGCTATCACCAATACCCGGTGCGGCTGCCGCAAGGCCATTACCCGCCAGCGATAACCCTTTACCCACGGCGTTTCCGGCCAAACCGACAACGCCGCTCGCCAACGAAACCACCAACCAGGTCGTCAGCAATGTGGTCACCGCCCAGCTCAACAAGCCGTGCAAGCCGCCACGATCAGGTGCGGTTCGGCCAGCGATAAATGCCCCCGCGGCGAGTGAGATCAGCGTGGAGACAAAGAGCCAAATCCCGGTCCCTACACCGAAGCCGCTTAACGGATTGCCTTCATGCATCGGGTCCACGGCAGATGCGCCAACAGCGGTACCCAGGACGCTTAATATCAAATAGGTCACCAGCGCCATGGCACTCCCGGCCAATATTGAGCCCCATGAAACGTGAAACGCAAAGCGATTGGATTCATAGACAGTGGTCATTGTTCTTCCTTATATTTACTGGACAAGTGGTTGTACGCGCAGCATCCACCGCGCCGACAGAATCAGTCTGCCGCTGTGCACCACCGATCGTCCCGGTTCATTTGCACTGCTAAACCTAGTGCATTCACACCCCGCGAATGCATGACTTACGCACTATGCTGATCCTGAAGTCGCGTAATTTACAGGAGCTCCGATCGCCGCTCGGCGGCCCGGGACCTTTCGTATTTTGGAGAAAACATGAGCCAGGCCGTACTCGCCAGCGAAACTAACCGTAGCCAATTACAACAGATCATCTCAGGGCTGACCGAAGGGGTGATGTTGATTGAAATCGACCAGACTATTCTTTGGGCCAATGAAGCCGCGCTAAGCATGCATGGATTGAGTCATCTGAGTGAACTGGGGGCAAATGCCCGAGAGTACGCTGAACGTTTTGCCCTGCGGTATCGCAACAATCATCCGTTAACGGCGGATCAATACCCGATCAGCCGGGTTGCCAAGGGGGAGGCGTTTAGCGATGTGCTGGTGGAGGTGAAACCCACCACGGAGCCAGACTTCATTTGGGTTCACCGGTTACGCAGCCTGATTATCACCGACAGCCAAGGGCAACCCGAGTTGCTGGTGTTGATCTTGAGCGATGCCACTGAATGGGCGAGTGCGGAGGAGCGTTTTGAAAAAACGTTCAACGCCAATCCCGCACCCGCCGTGATCTGCAGCCTGAGCGATCTGCGTTACATTAAGGTCAACCAGGGGTTTCTCGACATGACCGGCTATAGCCGCGACCAGGTCATGGGCAACTCGGTCTACGCATTGGATGTACTGGAGCAGGCAGAGCATAAAGAGCAAGCCGTACAGCGCCTGATTGACGGGGAAACCATTCCGCAGATGCAAGCAGAGCTGAAATTACCGGAGGGGGGAACCAAGCTGGTCATCGTCGCCGGTCAGCCGTTAGACGTTAATGAAAAAGAGTGCATGCTGTTTACCTTTACCGATCTGGAGCCCCGGCGTAAGGCAGAGTCAGCCTTGCGTGAGAGCGAAGAGCGATTTGCCAAATCCTTTCGCTTGAGCCCGGTTCCCACGCTGGTATGCACGGCTGACAAACAGCAGGTGTTGGATATCAATGAAGCCTTTATGAAGACCACCGGATATGCCGCTGAGGAGCTCATCGGTAAGTCGGTCGACGACATCAATTTTTTTGACGGGCAAGGGGAGTGCCAGCGCTTGTTTGCCGCGTTGGGGAAAACCGGCAACGTCGAGAGTCAGGATTTCAAAATCCGGAAAAAGGGCAATGATGTGATCGATTGTGTGGTCTCAGCCGATGCGGTGAGTATTCAGGATGCCCCTTGTTACCTGCTTGTGTTGATGGACATTACTGAGCGTAAGCGTTCAGAGCTTGAATTGGTCGTGGCTATCGAGGAGGTGATGCAAGATGCGTCCTGGTTCAGCCAAACCCTGCTTGAGAAACTGGCCAATGTAAAAAGCATCAACAAGCCCAATCTGTCAGGGTTTTCCTTTACCGATCTTACCGCCCGCGAGCGCGATGTATTGGGGTTAATCTGTGAGGGTTTGCCGGACAAGAAAATCGCGACCCGGCTCAATCTTGCCCCCAATACCGTACGCAATCACGTGGCTACGGTGTATTCCAAACTTGACGTGCATAGCCGCAGCGAAGCTATCGTTTGGGCCAGAGAGCGGGGGCTGTTTGCGGGTGAACGGCAGCCTAAAAACGGCAAATAGGGTGCAAATGGACTAGTTCTTCCCATGCAAACTGACCTTATGAACCCGTGATTTGCGGCTTAACATTGAGGACAAGTCACGGCATCTGTCTCTACCGATGCCGAAGCTGACCTAACCTCAGGAGAGCATAATGAACAGCGATAAGATCAATGGTGTTATGGACAAAGTTGTGGGTAAAGCACAAGAAGTGGCGGGTGACGTGACGGGCGACGAGCAGTTACAAGCCGAAGGGACCACCCGTTACGTTGCTGGTGCAGTGCAAGAAAAATACGGTGATGCTCTGAACTGCATCAGTGATGCCGTCAGGAAGAAGCCGCTCGCTACCGTTGCTATCTTTGCCGGCGTGAGTTTACTGGCTGGCCTGCTGTTACGTCGCCGTTAAGACAGGTTTAACTTCTGATATCGCCCGCATTTCGCGGGCGAACTGCTTCAAAATGGGCCGGTCATTGACAGCCTGACTTATTCATCGCCTTTCGCCCCGCAGTCATCTTTGTCCGCTATCCTTCCCTGAACAGAATCAAAACCATCTTGGGCTCTGTTTTGCGTCTGGCGCATACGTCCTATATATTTATTCATAGGCCCTGAGGCCGTTAGGGAATAGTGATTCTTGATCCAACTAGTCACCGATTACTAGGAAGCTATCATGCATAAAAGAACACTGGCGACATTGCACTACGAGAATATGCCTTACGACGGGGTGTACTACCATATCTTAAAACGTGAGGCGCAAGGGCACACGGCGCTGTTGAAACTTGATGCTGGCAGTAAGCAGTCGGCCCGTATGCATCCGGGCTGGGTTAAATTGATGGTCCTGTCCGGTGAGCTCAACGTTGGGGGCCAGACTTTGCAGTCTCATGAAATGTTGATGATCCCGGCCAAAACCGCGTATACGGTAGAAGCCATAACGGAAGTGTTCTGTCTGGCGATATCTGAACTCGATGGGGTAGAACTGGCTCGTTAAAGAGTGTACTTATCAGATTGGCCTGGTGGGTGTCATGGGCTTATCTGGTGGAATTCCCCGTCAAGCCGCGGGGAGTTCTGATTTACGCTGGAAAACGGCCTGGGCTTAACAAAGGCATCCCTTTTTACCTGCTGAGATCCATCAGGCGCCGTTTTCTGAAACGATATCCCCTATCTTGCGTATCCCGTTGCTTTCAGAACATCACCCTGTCCTTGTCTCTCACTGCAACGCCTTGAATGATCAGGCAGGGGATATAAAACACGTAAGTGACCAAATAACCATTTGGTCACTTATTGTGGATCGCCGCTCACCGAGATAAGCTATACAGATGAATGAAAAAATGAATACACCACAGACGCGGGGCCCTTCGGACCACAGTGTTCGCGATCAGGTCGTGGCAGCCGCTACCGAATACTTCGGGCACTACGGTTATGAAAAAACCACGGTGTCCGATCTGGCCAAAGCGATCGGCTTTTCGAAGGCTTACATCTACAAATTCTTTGAATCCAAGCAGGCGATTGGTGAGGTGATCTGTTCTAATCGCCTGGCGATGATTATGGCGCTGGTGGACTCAGCCATCGCCGATTCGCCAACCGCGTCAGAGAAGCTAAGACGCTTGTTCAAGGCGCTGTCGGAGACCAGTAGCGACTTATTCTTCCATGACAGAAAACTCTATGATATCGCCGCCGTCGCCGCACGCGATCAATGGCCTTCGGTGAAGTCACATGAAGCTCATCTGCTGCAAATCATCCAACAGATCCTCCGCGAAGGGCGCGAGTCCGGAGAGTTTGAACGCAAGACTCCGATGGACGAGGCTGCCAGTGCGATTTATCTGGTGATGTGTCCCTATGTCAACCCGGTACAGCTGCAATACAACCTGGAAACCGCCGGGGAAGCCGCGGTACTGTTGTCGGGCCTGATATTGCGCAGTTTGTCGCCTTAACATGAATAGTGACCATTGACTTAATTGGTCACTAGTCGGAGGATGCGGTTCTTGTCCTGTCAATGACGTAAGGGAACCCCATGCTCCGGCTCAGACCTGCCACTATTGGCGCTTGCCTGTTACCCCTGGCCTTGGTGGCCTGTGATAACGTATCAACCGTCGACGATCCGCGTAATAAGCCGCCGCTAGTGAGGGCGGCTGTGGTAGAAAATGCGGTCGACATCTCCCGTGCATTCACCGGCGTCGTGGTCGCCAGAACTCAAAGTGACTTGGGATTCCGTGTCTCTGGCAAAATACTTGAGCGTCTGATCGATACCGGCCAGTCCGTCAAACGCGGTCAGCCGCTGATGCGGCTGGATCCGGTTGATCTTGGTTTGCAGGCGCGGGCGCAGCAACAAGCGGTGGCGGCCGCACGGGCGCAGGCTCGGCAGGCGACGGCCGATGAGGCTCGCTATCGCGGGCTGGTCACAACCGGCGCAGTTTCGGCGTCGGCCTATGATCAGATCAAGGCGGCGGCGGATACCGCAAAGGCACAACTCAGTGCCGCAGAAGCGCAGGCAGATGTAGCCCGGAATGCGTCCGAGTATGCCGTTTTGCTGGCTGACGCCGATGGCGTGGTGGTGGACACGCTGGCCGAGCCAGGACAAGTTGTCAGTGCTGGGCAAGCCGTGGTGCGACTGGCGCGTGCGGGGCAACGAGAAGCCATAGTACATCTACCGGAAACCTTGCGTCCGGCCATCGGCAGCGTGGCTATGGCCCGTCTGTATGGGCGCGACACGGGAGCGGTACCTTCAACATTACGCCTGCTTTCTGATGCAGCCGATGCTTCAACACGGACGTTCGAGGCCAGGTATGTACTTAACGGCCCGCTGGCAGGAGCCCCCTTAGGTTCAACCGTCACCCTTGATATCGCCAAAAATGAAAGCACCGCGCCACTGCTGCAGATCCCCATCGCCGCACTCTTTGATCCCGGTAAGGGTACCGGCGTATGGGTTATTGCCGGTCAGCAGGCGGCTGTCGCCTGGCACCCCATACAGGTACTGAGCATCAGCGACGATGTCGCCAAGGTTGCCGGCAACCTTAAGGCGGGTGATCAGGTTGTGGCATTGGGTGCCCATTTGCTGCGCGACGGTGAGCAGGTCAGGGTGGCACCCGTTTTGTCAGGAGCCGCTCATGAGTGAAGGGCGTTTTAATCTCTCGGCGCTTGCCGTTCGCGAACGTGCCATCACGCTGTTTCTGATTCTTCTTATCGCGGTAGCCGGTGCCCTTGCGTTCTTTGAGTTGGGACGGGCGGAGGATCCCCCCTTTACGGTTAAACAGATGACGGTCATCACTGCATGGCCGGGCGCGACCGCGCAGGAAATGCAGGATCAGGTCGCCGAACCGCTCGAAAAACGGATGCAAGAGCTGAAGTGGTATGACCGCACTGAGACTTATACCCGCCCCGGTCTGGCTTTCACTATGGTGTCATTGGCAGACAAAACACCGCCTGCCGAGGTGCAGGAAGCCTTCTATCAGGCGCGCAAGAAGCTGGGTGACGAAGCTAAAAACTTACCTGCCGGCGTCATTGGGCCGATGGTCAATGACGAGTTCTCTGACGTAACCTTTGCGTTGTTTGCTTTAAAAGCCAAAGGGGAACCGCAACGTCTGTTGGTACGCGATGCAGAATCCTTGCGCCAACGTTTACTCCATGTACCTGGCGTGAAGAAGGTCAACATTATCGGGGAGCAGGCCGAGCGCATCTTCGTTTCATTTTCCCACGATCGGCTCGCCACGCTAGGGATTACCCCACAGGAGATTTTCTCCGCGCTGAACAGTCAGAACGTCTTAACGCCCGCAGGTTCGATCGACACCCACGGGCCGCAGGTATTTCTTCGCCTTGACGGTGCTTTCGATACCCTGGCCAAGATCCGCGCCACACCTATTATGGCCCAAGGGCGCACCTTGACGCTTTCTGATGTCGCGACTGTTGAGCGCGGCTATGAAGACCCGGCGACCTTCATTATTCGCAACAACGGCGAACAGGCATTGTTACTGGGCATTGTGATGCGCGAAGGCTGGAACGGACTGGATTTGGGGAAAGCGCTTGATGCTGAGACCAGCAAAATAAACGCGGATATGCCGTTGGGCATGACGTTAACCAAAGTCACCGATCAATCCGTTAATATCGGCTCGGCGGTCAATGAGTTTATGGTGAAGTTTTTCGTCGCACTCCTGGTGGTCATGGTCGTTTGCTTCGTCAGCATGGGATGGCGAGTGGGCGTTGTTGTCGCTGCCGCTGTCCCTTTGACGCTGGCCGTGGTGTTTGTCGTAATGGCGTCCACAGGCAAGAACTTTGACCGCATCACGTTGGGATCGTTAATACTGGCGCTGGGACTGCTGGTTGACGACGCCATCATTGCCATTGAAATGATGGTGGTAAAGATGGAGGAAGGCTACGACCGTATCAAAGCCTCTGCCTATGCCTGGAGCCACACCGCAGCCCCCATGCTGGCCGGGACGCTGGTAACAGCCATTGGGTTTATGCCTAACGGTTTTGCACAGTCAACGGCTGGCGAGTACACCAGTAATATGTTTTGGATTGTCGGCATCGCGCTGATCGCCTCCTGGGTGGTTGCGGTGATCTTTACACCCTATTTGGGGGTAAAGATGCTGCCGAACATCAAGACGGTTGAAGGCGGCCACGCAGCTATCTATAACACTCGCCACTATAATCGTTTTCGCCGTTTATTGGCCCGCGTCATTACCCGCAAATGGTGGGTGGCAGGGGCCGTGGTGAGTGCTTTTGTTTTGGCCATCCTTTCCATGGGGCTAATCAAAAAGCAGTTTTTCCCTACCTCCGACCGTCCTGAAGTATTGGTTGAGGTGCAGATGCCCTATGGCACCTCTATCGAACAGACCAGCGCGGCCACCGCGAAAATTGAAACCTGGCTGAAAAAGCAGAGTGAGGCCAAGATCGTTACGTCGTATATCGGCCAGGGTTCGCCACGTTTCTATCTGGCGATGGCGCCGGAGCTGCCCGATCCCTCGTTTGCAAAAATTGTGGTGCTCACCGACAGCCCGGCAGCCCGTGAAGCCCTAAAATTCCGCCTGCGAGCGGCGGCGGCAGACGGACTGGCACCCGAAGCGCGAGTGAGAGTGACGCAACTGGTGTTTGGCCCGTATTCACCGTTCCCCGTGGCGTATCGCGTTTCGGGGCCGAACCCCGACAAACTGCGTGAGATTGCAGGACAGGTCGAGACCGTGATGCAAGCCAGCCCAATGATGCGTACCGTCAATACCGACTGGGGGCCACGCGTGCCAACGCTGCATTTCTCGTTGGATCAGGACCGGCTGCAAGCGGTGGGTCTGACGTCAAACAGCGTGGCGCAACAATTACAGTTCCTGCTCTCTGGCGTCCCGATCACCGTGGTGCGAGAGGACATTCGCGCGGTACAGGTTGTAGGGCGCGCGGCGGGGGATATTCGTCTCGACCCGGCCCAAATAGAAGGATTTACCCTTGTGGGCTCTGCCGGGCAACGTATTCCACTGTCGCAGGTGGGCGAGGTCGATGTACGTATGGAAGATCCTGTCCTGCGGCGTCGCGATCGTACCCCAACGATGACCGTGCGAGGTGACATTGCTGAGGGGCTGCAACCACCCGATGTTTCCACTGCGATACTGAGTGAGCTCAAGCCGATCATCGACCAATTGCCTGCCGGCTATCGCATCGAGCAAGCGGGATCCATTGAGGAATCAGCCAAGGCGACCCAAGCAATGTTGCCGTTATTCCCAATCATGATTGCGCTGACGTTGTTGGTCATCATCCTGCAGGTGCGCTCGATATCGGCAATGGTCATGGTGTTTCTCACCGCACCCTTGGGACTGATTGGCGTCGTACCCACATTGCTGCTGTTCCAACAGCCATTTGGCATTAACGCCCTGGTCGGCCTGATCGCACTGTCGGGTATTTTAATGCGGAATACCCTGATCTTGATTGGCCAAATTACTGACAATCAAAAGCAGGGCATGGACCCGTTCCATGCGGTGGTGGAGGCCACAGTGCAACGTGCCAGACCGGTGTTGCTTACGGCATTGGCAGCCATATTGGCGTTTATTCCGCTGACCCATTCGGTATTCTGGGGCACCCTGGCATACACTTTGATCGGCGGTACGTTCGGTGGAACCATCATGACATTGGTATTCCTGCCTGCCATGTATGCCATCTGGTTTAAGATCCGCCCTGGCAAAGGGTGACGTTGTCACCTATTTACACAGCCCAAGACTTCACCTGGCGGGGCCCATAAGGGATAAGGTTAAGATGATGACGAATTTGTTCACACATTTTCCTGAGGCCGCACTTAAGGCGGAAGCAGAAACCTTTGAGACGCTGTTATCTCAGCCAAACGTGCAGATTGAACGTATCATCTCTAGCGGGCAATCAAGCCCGCCAGATTTTTGGTACTGCCAGCCGCAAAATGAGTGGGTCATCGTTTTACAGGGTTCTGCCGGTTTGCGGTTCGAGGATGAACCTGAGGTGCAGATAATGAATATCGGCGACTTTGTGAATATTACGGCACAACGTCGCCATAGGGTTGAATGGACAGATCCCAACACGCCGACCGTTTGGTTGGCTGTCCATTATGGATGAATCAGTCTAGGGGTTTCAGGACCAATGGAACGAAAACGTACGATAGCAGGGTAACGATATGATTATATTGGATTATAATTTTAGCGATATAAGGATTTATCCACCACACCGTACAACCTAAAACTGTTCCGCTTGTCTCTTTCTTGACCTCAACTTAAGCCGTCATTATGTATAGACAAGAAACTTGTGCTTTCACTTATTGACAATTTGTATGCACATGGCAAAATCCCCACAAAGATAACGATAATCATTATCAGTAATGGGTATTGTAAAGATATGAAGCTAAAACCGATTTCTTTTGCAACGTTAGCATTATGCTTTGTAGCAGAGTTTGCTTTGGCGGAAAGCGTACCTAATCTTGTCGTCGGGGCGGGGGGTATTTACAAAGTTGAAGACTTTCTACCTGAGAAAAATAATTGGGCAATTAGTTCTGGCATTTCAATTTATGAAAATACTAAAACTAACACATCATCACAATATTCACTGAACATTACCTCCTTAGGCTCTTTCTTTATAGACAACTCTGTCTCTATTGTGACCACCAATACAAAAAAACTTTCCGGATATACTTCTTTCCAATACAAGGGGCTACTGTAAATTTAAGCGCTTATCCAGCTAAAACAATAGGATCGGGGAATGAAGCTAAGTTCAAGCTAAATGCAGCGGCGGTAGGTGCCAGTATTGGTGCGCTTGGCGGATAGATTTTTACTCACTGAAGCGGGTGGATTGTTATTTGGTGGTTTAGCGGGCGAATATCTTGGGAAAAACAAAAACAAGATAGGTCCAGCTCTGGATTCGGTTCCATCGCAAGGTGATTAAAATAAAATTTAAAACGATCCTAACTGGGCTGACAATCATTTTAAAAACATGCTAGGCCTTACAGGTGGGTGTTATAAGGAAGCAATGCAGAAAGCTGTGGACGATCCAGCATCATGGCGAAAGCTAATGAAGCAAAGATGCACTGCTTGTCATTAAAGGAGTTCTATTTTGAACGTTATTTATATTGTTTTTATTTACGTTATCTGGTTTTTTATATTTAAATTTTTGAGTTGTAAATGCAAGTGGTTAAATACAATATATTCAATTATACCTGCATTTTTAACTGTTTGTTTGGTGAGCTGGCTATTTGGTTAGTTGTTTGCAATATTTATAGGTTCCAGAAAGGAAGGTAGATATACCATCAGTGACACTGTCACTGAATTATGTTAAATAACCCGGCATTAATGGGGAGATAAAGACAACCCAAAGGAGGAAATGTTGACCGAGTTGGCAGAATTGTTAGCCATGATTCAATCTCTTGAGGTTAAATTGCATCAGCCCGTGACACGCACTAATGCAAGCGCAGTCGGTGCATTATTGCATGATGACTTTGAAGAGATTGGGCGTTCAGGCCAGTGCTATGACAAACAGCAAACTGTGACCGCACTTTTACGAGAACATGGCCAGGCTGAGATTTTTTCCGAAGGGTTCATGTTGGCCACCATTGTCGAAGGCGCTGTGTTGCTGACATACCGAAGTTTTCATCGCAGTGCTGATGGCGTTGTTACTGGCTGCACATTGCGATCGTCGATCTGGGTGTTATCTTCAGAAAATGGTAGCGACCATTGGCAAATGCGTTTTCACCAGGGTACTCCGACGGTCGACGCCAGATAATGCTTTTTCCTTTACACAGAAGAACTCAGGATTGATGTGCGGATTTCTTGGTTGATTAAGCACAGTTTGGCGGTGCGTTTTGATGAAATCTGCAGGGTGGAATGTAGCCACCGTTCCTCAGATTTCACGTAGCGCGATCAAAAAAGAAGGGGGTTTTTGAACAATTCGCGCCTATTTACAAGCAGCCATGTCATTACCGGTGCCAGGTTTATCTTTCAGCGATACGCAAAGGTTACATAGTTGGCCTTCATATAAGGCATCGCGACCTGGCAGAGAGCCGTCATTCAGAATGTTCAAAACTGTCGCAATGTTAGAAATGCACAGTGGCCATGTCTAGATCTGCCGAAGGTTGAAAGACCAAGAGCAGAACCATTTATTGCAGAGCATAAGTCGGATTGGCTATGCGCATTGAAACACAAGCGAGTGTTGCGACCCTAGCGGAATGGAAGAAATCGGAGATGTTAGTCTCAATCATAGCCAACAATTAAACCTTCGTAGAAGAACGTCATATCTTAAGAAACACGGGCAAGAATTGAAGGTGAGGTGGGATGCAATCAAGACAGATAGCCCGGTGCGTAATCATCAATGCAATTTAACTTATGTTGAGTGTGATGAACGGCAACGAACGCATGAAGGGGTGATTTGCCATTACGCATGGTGCCCCAGTCAACCTGCATCTGTCGTCCTGGCTCTGTTTCGAAGCGCACGACAGGCTCCTGTTCCTGAGGGATAGCAAGTGAACGTATGAACTCTCTCAGGATGGTCATGCCACCACGATAACCCTGCTCCGTGATCTCGCGGGCGATGACCGTTGCAGGAATTTTATAAGGATGGGCACCGGCGATGCGTTGCCGAATATAGTCCCGGTATTCATCCAGGAGTGAAGTAGCTGCGGGACGCGGCGTATATTTTGGCGGCTCAGACTGCGCACGCAGATAACGCTTTACGGTGTTACGGGAGATACCCAGTTCTCTGGCGATCGCCCGGCTGCTCATACCCTGCTTATGCAGGATCTTAATTTCCATAACTGTCTCAAAAGTGACCATAAGCTCTCCCGAATCAGGAGAGCAGATTAACCCTGGATCTAATTTCAGGCGTCGGATATGGATCACTTTCGCACCGTTGGTAACATACATCATCAGGTATAACATTCAACCGTAATGAGTGGTAGAGGTTTTAGACACTTTACGAAGTTTCGTTTGCTGACGAGTCAAATGACAACCATGCGGGTGATATTAGCCGTGGGGTCGTTAAGAATGCGCTTATTATGAGTATTTTCTGACAGCTTGGTCTGTTAGCGATCCGCTGTTTCAGCGTGGAACAACTGAGGTGAACAGTAATCTTGACTCATTGGTAACCCGTGTTTCACATAAATGCAGTAACAGAAGCCCCCCCTAAACTCCATTAATTTTAAATCACTTGACAATAAAACCTCGTTCACACTAACGATTTTCAGATATTTTATCTAAAAAAAGCATAAAATATCAGGTAAATTAGATAAAAAAACCTAGAATCGTTCACTGAACGAGATTTTTCCATATCATTGTTATTCAGTAAATTTGAATAAAACTATCAATGATAGGGAATTTTGTTATTCCTGTAGCGGGCTATCATAAGCACCAATGTTTAAATCCATTAGAGGGTGTACCATGAAAAAATTACTTATAGTCAGTTTAGGAATGATGTTTACTGCAGCTTCTCTTTCTTCCCATGCAGCCACTGAAGTCAGTTCATTAAAGGATGAAAAAGCTTATGGGTATGTGTCTGTCACAGGCGAAAGCAGTCTTGACAGCCTGACCGCATCTCTTGCCAGAAAAGCTGATGAAGCGGGGGCTTCACGTTTTTACATCACATCTGCCGGCGGTAAAAACAAGTTACATGGCAGTGCCGTACTGCTTAAATAATACTCTCCAAGGAGGTGACCAGTCATGAATCAGCAAACTGCCCTAGTAGTCGGCGCTTCAAAAGGGATCGGACTTGCCGTTGTTAAGCGTCTGTCCGCAATGAACGTGAACCTCTTAGCAACATGGAACACGACACGCCCGGCTGAAGGTGACAAAAATACTAGATGGATTCAGGCTGACATCACCAATGAAATCAGTATGTCAGACCTTATATCGGCATGCCGGGGACAGCAATTCGATCTCATTTTAATTAATGCCGGCATATACGGCCCCGCGCATCAGGATATATGCCGTGCATCCGGGAAAGAAACCGAAACGGTGTTTACTGTAAATGCCGTTGCGCCAGTTCAGGCAGCAAATATGTTGATCCCCTTTCTCCGGCTGGATAATAACGCCGTTCTGGGAATCATGACTTCGCGGCTGGCCAGCCTCACTGAGAACCCTGAGGCCGAAATGCCTCTTTATGCAGCAAGCAAAGCTGCACTTAACATGCTTACCCGTTCTCTGCTAGACACAATAAGAAGGAAGGGGGCAACCTTGCTTTCAATCCATCCCGGATGGGTTCAGACGGATATGGGGGGCTATATGGCTCCCGTGAAACCCGAGCAAAGTGCTGAGGGCATTATCAGCCAAATGATGCATTACCGAGCAGCAGGAGGCCATCATTTTGTCGATTATTCTGGCGGAGAACTTGCATGGTAAAGGATAACAATAGCAAATCTTCAAGTACCTCAAGGGCAAAAAGCGAGCTTACCCGAGAGCGCATTCTGGAGGCCGCGGCTGAAATAATCCGAACTGAGGGGCTTCATGCATGCACTCAGAGAAACCTGGCTGCTGAGCTTAATATTTCACCTGGAACAGTTACCTGGCATTTCAGACTACTTGACGATCTGCATGATTCCGTTATCAGGAACGCAGTTGCGAATTTCAAGTCCCAGACGTTGAAATGGTTCAGTGAGCGTTTGCCAGAGAAGCCAGAAGTACAGTTAACCAGGTTTCTATTCTGGACTCTACAACAGCACGCACGTCTGCTTAGCGAATATGAGCTTTTCGTCGCCGCTGTTGCGCGACCACGACTCAGGGCAGGTGCAATGCAATGGGTATGGACTCACAGTTTGATTCTTCAGGAGCGCTTTGATCTGACAGCAAAACAGGCTGATGCCATAGTTGCCTATACAGATGCATGGCTGTTGCGAAACCTCCTTAGTAATGGTGCAGAAAAACCGGATGAGCATGCAACAGAGCAGATTTTTATTACCATGATACGGGTTGGCTGATCCTAATATATATGCAGATCTACAGCGTTTTTTTGAAATCCAGGGTATTTATGCTCTGGCAAGCAGATTCCCAAAGAGTAGCTCGGTAATGACTTTTAAAGATTGTTCACCTCAACAGAGACTCATTTATGAAAGTTAAACTAAGACATCTGAATATAAGTACACTGTTCCTTCTTCTTATTACTGGTGCTTCATATGCCGCAGTAGCGCCTGAGACGCTTTCTCTCGATGAGCTTTATCAGCGCGCACTTAAAGAAGGCAGTGAAGTGACGGTTTATGCCGGCGGTGATACTGCAGGGCAGCAAGATGGTATTAAACACGCATTTGAAAAGCGGTTTCCAGGCCTGACGCTTAACGTCATTGTAGATTACAGCAAATTTCACGATGCACGTATTGATAATCAGATGGCTACTGGCAGGCTGGTACCTGACGTTGTACAGCTGCAGACATTGCAGGACTATCCCCGCTGGAAGAAAGAAGGCGCACTTTTGAACTACAAACCAAAAGGATGGGAAAAGATATACCCGGATTTCCGCGACAAAGATGGGGCGTGGACGGGCGTTTTTGTGGATGCGTTCTCAAACGTTATTAACACAAAAGCCCTGCCGGAAACTCAGTGGCCGACAGAGGCGAAAGACTATCTGAATCCGGTGCTCAAGGGAAAAATTGTCGTAACCTATCCAAATGATGATGACGCTGTCCTTTTCTGGTTTAAACAGGTTGTAGATAGATATGGCTGGGGTTTCGTGCAGCAATTTGTCGCGCAAGAACCTCAACTGGTGAGAGGTACGCAGGCTCCTGCCGATGATACTGAGAGCGGAAAAGCGGTTGCGACGTTCTCAACAGATGGCAGCCTTGTCCCGGACGGAAAAGCGAATTCACGCTTTATTCTTCCGAAGCACGATCCATTTGTATCATGGGCTCAACGAGCGGCGATCATGAAAGGTGCCAAACATCCAGAAGCAGCCAAACTGTATCTCAACTGGCTGATAGATAAAAATACACAGCAAAACATCTGGTACATGTGGTCAGTCCGAACCGACGTGTCACCACCAAAAGGTTACAAGCACATCTGGGAATATAAAAATACCAATCCTAGAGCCTTTGTTACGTTTATGCAGGACCGGGATGCTGTTGAGCGCTTCCGCTCGCAGATGACACTTTACTTCGGTGAAGTTAAAGGAGCACCGTCACCAGGATGGTTGGGGCTGCTCCCGAGTAAAGCAATGTGACCACAAACCACATCAGATGAAAATACCGTGATGGTTTCGAAAATATATCAAATATTTGCTATTCTTTCTGAAACAATTACCTTGCGAAGCAATCAATGACTAAAGCCGCTTAAGCTGAAGTGGCTTTATCTTTGGTGCGCGTAGCGGCACACCAATGTGCTTCAGTGTAATCCTCCCAGCGGCGGCGACTCTCTAAATCCATTGGGCTGAGCTTCCACTGCTTGAGTGGATCGTGAATGCGACTAAGGAAACGCAATTCCTGCTCGTCATCGGTGATTGAAAACCAATATTTGACGATCTGAATTCCGCTGCGCGTCATTCTTTAGAAATTGGTGAAAATCCAGTAGAGCGTTGCCGACAGCAATATCGAAACTGGCAATGTCAGTGCCCAGGCCATCAACAGATTGCGAAGGGTAGACCCTTGTAAGCCGGAGCGGTTGGCCGCCATCGTGCCGGCAATACCGGAGGACAGCACGTGTGTGGTGGAAACCGGTAGACCAAACGCGTCCGCAGCCCCGATGATACCACCTGAGCCGGGATCTTATCGACGGAACCGTACTGGCGGATTTGGTCGCCGATAGCGCCGGTCAACTGCGCTAATGCTGGTACCACATCTGGAGTCAATTCTTTGGTACGTACATAGCCGGTCAACACTTCGCGCGGGGGTACCTGATGCATTGCCGGGAATTGTTGCAGCAAATCGTTTTTGGTCACTTCTGCTAACGCGGCCACCCGTGGGATTTGTTCCGGCGGCATCGAACGGTTCAGGGCGTAAGCAATCGGCATCGTGCCTACTAGGATCAGCATGATCAGCCCCATGCCTTTCTGGCCGTCATTGGACCCGTGAGCAAAAGAAAAACCGGTGCAAGTAAGTATCAACAGACCACGGATCCACAAAGGAGGAGGCGTATTACCCTTGGGAGCGGCATATAACTGGCGGTTCTTAACGAATATTTTCAGCGCCAGCAATAACAGGCCGGCGAACACAAAGCCGATCACCGGTGACAGCAGCAGCGCGTACCCCACCTTTATCGCTTGTGCCCAATCAACACCGCTGGTGCCAGTGCGTCCGTGGATCAATGCATTGGCCACCCCGACGCCAATAATCGATCCGATCAGCGTATCGGATGACGAGGCGGGTAACCCGAGCCACCAAGTCCCGAGGTTCCATATGATGGCAGAGAACAGCAGGGCGTACACCATGGCGAAACCGTTGCCGGTGCCGGCCTGCAAGATCAGCTCTACCGGCAGTAGCGAGATAATGCCGAATGCCACCACACCGCTGGAGAGCAGCACACCGAGAAAGTTAAAGAAGCCGGACCAGACCACCGCCACCATAGGTGACAGCGAGTGGGTATAAATTACGGTCGCTATTGGTACCATTACAGCAAAGACAACACCTGAAGCAGGCTAGGGAGGTAACCCTCAGACAATCTGATGGTCATGCGCGGCTCGACCTTCTGCCTGTGAAATATACTAACTTCATTTTTTTGTAATCCCCTTGTCATTTTTTCTCGCCATGCTTTTGCAGTAAATGAGATCGATCTCATTCACTGATAACGAGGAACGGCATGACCGATTTACTGAGCGTTGCACGCCTGGCTGGCGTTTCTCGCGCCACTGCAGCCCGAGCTTTTTCTGAGCCAGAAAAAGTGCGCAAGGCCACGCGGGATAAAGTTTTTTCCGCTTCGCAGCAACTGGGGTTTCGGCCCAACTATGTGGCACGTCAGTTGCGAACTCAGTCCACGTGCATTATCGGCGTGATGGTACCAACGCTGAGCAACCCGCTATTTAGCGAACAACTCCAGGCGATGGAGAACGTGGCGCGTGCAGCGGGTTACTCGTTGATGGTCGCTACCTCCAACTACGATCCTGAGCGTGAATTGGCGGTATTGGAACATATGCTGCGCCTGCGGGTAGACGGTTTGGCACTTACCGTCGCTGATGCTCGACAGAGCGCGAGCCTAGCCTTGCTGGAGCAGGAGGCATTACCCGTAGTGTTGGTACATAACCCCGTTGCATCGGCCCATTTCGTTACCGTCAGCGTCGATAACCAGCGTGCAATGTACCAGGCCACGCAGCATCTGCTGATGTTGGGGCATACCCGCATCGGCATGCTTGCCGGGCCGGTACAGCAGTCGGACCGTGCCCAACTGCGTTATCAGGGCTACCGCCAGGCGATGATCGATGCACGGTGCCCTCCGCTGCCCTTGATAGAGATGCCACATCACACCCGTGTTGAAGAGGCGCCGCTGCGCCGCCACTTCGGTACCGATGGAGAATTGACCGCGCTGCTCTGCTCCAACGACCTACTGGCGCTCAGTGCGATAGGCGCGCTGACACGACTCGGCTATCGCGTGCCGGAGGATATATCGGTGGTCGGTTTTGACGGGATTGAGCTGGGCGAAATGGTGTCTCCGTCACTTTACTCGGTTGTCCAGCCCACGTACCAGTTGGGCCAGGTGGCGACAGAAAGCCTGCTCAGGCTGATCGGTGGCGAGAAGGTCACTTCTCGCACCCTCGATTTTATTCTGCGTCCGGGCGAGAGCACTGCCCGGGCGCAACATTGATGTTCTATTACTTCAACCAGGAAAATTGTATGAAAACCTTCACGCTCTCCTCACTGCTGACCGGTGCCTTGCTGATTTCGGCACAGGTTCAGGCCGATACCGCCATCTGCTATAACTGCCCGCCGGAATGGGCCGACTGGGCGACTCAGTTGAAAGCCATCGCCAAAGATACCGGCATACAGGTTCCGCTGGATAACAAAAACTCCGGCCAGGCGCTTGCACAAATCGTGGCAGAAAAAGCCAGCCCGGTCGCCGATGTCGCCTATCTTGGCGTAACTTTCGGCATTCAGGCTGCCAAATCAGACGTCCTGACCAGTTATAAGCCCGCTGGCTGGGACAGTATTCCGGCGGATATGAAAGATCCCGAGGGAAAATGGATCGCGCTTCACTCCGGCACAATTGGCTTTATGGTCAACGTTGATGCCCTGAATGGTGCCCCGGTACCGCGCTCATGGGACGATCTGCTGAAACCGGAATACAAAGGGATGGTCGGTTATCTCGATCCGGCCAGTGCCTTTGTCGGCTATGCGGCGGCCGTGGCGGTCAACCTGGCCAAAGGCGGAACCTTGCAAGATTTCACACCCGGCATTGACTATTTCAAGAAATTGACGAAAAACAGCCCGATTGTCCCGAAGCAGACCGCGTATGCCCGTGTTTTGTCTGGGGAGATCCCCATTCTGCTTGACTACGATTTCAACGCCTACCGCGCAAAGTATAAAGATCATGCAAATGTTGCCTTTGTCATTCCACAAGAAGGTAGCCTCAGAGTTCCCTACGTGATCGGTCTGGTCAAGAACGCCCCGCATATGCAGGCGGGTAAAAAAGTGATCGACTATGTGCTGTCGGACCGCGGGCAGGCTATCTGGGCCAACGCCTGGTTGCGCCCGGTACGTGAAAGCGCCATGTCCGCCAGTGCGAAAGCGCAGTTCTTGCCGGACAGCGACTATGCCCGTGCCCATACGGTCAACTATCAGCAAATGGCCGATGCGCAGAAAGGTTTTTCTGCCCAATACTTGAAAGAGGTGAAGTAATGGAACAGCCATTACTTGCTGTCGCCTCGCCCGCACCCAAAGGGGAGCGACGTCAGATCCCCGTAGCGGCGTTATATGCACTGGTGCCTGTACTGACGGTCTTCTGCGCTTTCTGGCTGCTGCCGTTTGCCTCGCTGGCCGTGGTGGGGATGCAGCCGGACGGCACTACTCAGCGGAACGCTTATCTGGTGGTTCTGACACAGCCGCAGTATCTGCAGAGCCTGATCAATACGCTGTTGTTGTCGGCGGTCGTGGCGATCGCTGCGGTGGCAATTTCAGCGGTCGTGGCCTGTTTCATTGCCCGTCATACTTTTCCGGGAAAAGGGCTGCTGCTGTCATTGCTGACCTTTCCCCTTGCCTTGCCCGGTGTCGTGGTGGGTTTCCTCATCATCATGTTGGCCGGGCGTCAGGGGCTGTTTTCGCAGCTGGGCCTGGCGCTGGTCGGCGAACGCTGGAGCCTTGCTTATGGTATGACGGGACTGTTTCTTGGCTATCTCTACTTCTCTATCCCACGCGTGATCATGACGCTGGTCGCTGCCTGTGAAAAGCTTGACCTCTCGTTGGAAGAGGCGGCCCGTTCGCTCGGTGCCAGTCAGTGGCGCATTATTCGTGATGTTCTGCTCCCGGCGCTGTCTCCGGCCTTGATATCCAGTGCGGCGATCTGTTTCGCCACGAGCATGGGCGCGTTCGGCACCGCCTTTACACTGGGTACCGATCTGCAGGTGTTGCCGCTGACTATTTACGGTGAATTCACCAACTATGCCAATTTCTCCACTGCCGCTGCGCTGTCAGTGGTGATGGGGATGGTGACCTGGGCGGCGCTGTTATTGGCTCGTCGCGTCTCCGGCTATCAATCGGGGAGTACATTATGAAACGCCCGCTGACGTTTGGCTTGCAGCTCACCTTGACGCTGATGGTCTGCCTGTTTCTGATTGTGCCGATCGGCATGTCAGTGATGGCCGGCTTCACCGAGAACTATTTCGTCGGTCTGAAAAGCGGTCTGACGCTACGCTGGATCCATGAAGTCTGGGCCTTATATGCCCCTACGTTCTGGCTTTCATTACTGATCGCGCTGGCTTGCCTGCTCTGTACTCTTCTGCTCGGCGTACCTGCCGCCTGGGGTTTACTGAAAAGTCCATCCCGTCTGGCGGGCTGGATTGAAGAGTGTCTGATGCTGCCGGTTGCCATTCCCGGCCTGGCCACCGCGTTGGGTTTGTTGTTTGTCTATGGCGGACTGCATGGACTGCGCGAAAGCTGGGTGTTTATTCTGATCGGTCATGTGCTCTTTACTCTGCCTTTCATGGTGCGCCCGGTACTGGCGGTGATGAAGGCTACCGACATCCGCTCAATGGAAGAGGCATCTGCCAGCCTGGGTGCCAGGCCGTTGAAACGCTTTCTGAGCGTGGTGGTGCCTAACTGTCTTTCCGGCATCCTCGCCGGGGCTTTTATGGTGATTACCTTATCGATTGGCGAGTTCAACATCACCTGGATGCTGCACACTCCGTTGACCAAAACCTTGCCGGTAGGGCTAGCAGACAGCTATGCCTCCATGCGGCTTGAGATCGGTTCAGCCTATACCAGTTTGTTCCTACTGATGATTATTCCACTCCTGTTGGCCATGCACCTGCTTGGTCGCCGGCAGAACAATACAAAGTGAGACCTGACATGACACATCCCGTTGGAATTCGACTGCGCCGCTGCGCCCGTACCTTTAATCGCGGACATACCGCACTGCATCCGCTCGATCTGGACATCCACCCAGGCGAAACACTGGTGCTGCTTGGCCCGTCCGGTTGCGGTAAAACTACCACGTTACGCATTATCAGCGGACTGGAAAGCTGTGACCATGGCGGAGAGGTTTGGTTTGATGATCGCAACGTGACCGCGCTGCCGATTGAGAAACGCAAAGTCGGTATGGTTTTCCAAAACTATGCGCTGTTCCCCAATCTGAACGTGGCTGAGAACGTTGCTTACGGCCTGCGTATTCAACGCATGGGCGAATCGGAAATACGCCAGCGTGTCAGTGAGATGATGCAAATGGTAGATCTGAGTGATTTCGCCGACCGACCGGTACAGGCGCTTTCTGGTGGGCAAAAACAGCGCGTTTCACTGGCTCGCGCACTGACGGCACGCCCCAAAGTGTTACTGTTTGATGAACCGCTGGCCGCGCTCGATGCAAAGCTGCGTGACAAACTGCGTGAAGATATCGGCACACTGTTGGAACAACTTGGCATTACTGCTGTGTACGTCACCCATGATCAACAGGAAGCAATGGCACTGGGCGACCGTATCGCGGTCATGCACCATGGCCGTATTGAACAGATTGGCACCCCACGTGAGGTGTATCACCATCCGGCCACGCCGTTTGTCGCCGACTTTGTGGGATCCGTTAACCGCCTAAGTTTACCCGACGGTGAATTCTGGTGCCGGCCGGAAGATATTCAACCCGGTCCGCTCGCAGGGGCGTTACTGACCGGTGAAGTGCAACACAGCACATTTCTGGGCCAGCAGCAGCGTATGCTGATAAAAATCCCATCGGGGAACGTTATTCAGGTTGATTGTCCGTCACGTACACAGTGGCAACCTGGTCAACATATTGGTCTGCACGCCGTAGACGGCAGCTTGTTTACGCTTTCCCATTCCTGAGGCATTTATTAGTGAAAACTGCATTTATACTTGCGCAAATCAGCGACCTTCACATTAAGGCCGCAGGCCGTCTCTCTTACCAAAAAGTGGATACGATGAGCGCGCTGAAAGCCACCGTCGCCCACCTGAACAGCCTCAGTCCCGCACCGGATGCTGTCGTCATCACTGGCGATCTCACTGACTTTGGCCGTGCGGAAGAGTACGGGCAGGTTCGCAGTGTGCTGGATACGTTGACGCTGCCGTGGTTTGCCATCCCCGGTAATCATGACGTCCATTCAGCCTTTCGTGACGCCTTTGCCGATTGTCACTGGTTGCCCGCTCAGGGTGATTTCCTTCATTGGGTGAATGACGATTTTCCGGTGCGTTTGATCGGGCTCGATAGTACCGTTCCGGGTGCTTCGTGGGGGGAGTTCTGCGAAACGCGTGCGGAGTGGCTGCGCGCCACACTGCGGGATCAACCCCATAAACCGACAGTGCTGATGCTCCATCATCATCCTTTTATCAGTGGCATTGGTCATATGGACAGTCAAAACTTGCGAAACCGGGCACGTCTGGCAGACGTAGTGGCCAATGCCCCCCAGGTGAAACGTATTCTTTGCGGACATGTGCACAGGTTTATCGTCTCGGAACTGGCGGGCGTTGTGGTGTGCAGCGCTCCAGGAACCTCTCATCAGGTCGCCCCGAACTTCGCGCCCGATGCCCCAGCGCATTTCGTACTGGAGCCGCCGGGTATGCTTTTGCACCGCTGGCACAAAAGCCAGGGCATGGCCACGCACTATTTGCCGATTGGCCAGTACGACGGTCCATGGCCTTTTTACGACAAGGCGGGATTAATCGACTAATCCACTTGCGTAAACGCTAGAATGAACCCTCTTACCCGTTAAGTACCAACACACTGGAATAGCTGGCCCTGAAGGGCCAGTTGAAACGTCTTGGCGGTAAGTTTCGAAGTAGTGGCTCTGTAAGCATACCCGTTTTAGTTCCACGCACTTTTTGAGACTTCCGTGTTTTCAGCCATCAGTCGGTACTCTTCCGGC